>DASQAX010000040.1:0-13501 GCA_035635535.1 Vicinamibacterales bacterium
TCTTCGATTCCCTCGCCGCGAAGTGCTAGTTCGGGATGTCGAACGCACGACGAGGGGCTGCCCGGATAGCAGCTCCTCGTCCCGAAGAGCTTTTTTTGTAGGACGGATTCGGATAGTCTGTAATTCCCTCCCCAAATCGACACGTTAGCCGCGCCGCGCGGCTCGTCCGAACTGCGTAGCTGCTCCTCCTCGCGCCTGATGGCTACATACGAACGCCCGACGGTCCTGCTCGTGGAAGACGACAACGCAACGCGCGAGATGTTCGACTACGCGCTGCGAATGGCCGGGTTTGGCGTCACCGCCGTCCGCGACGGATTTGCCGCCCTGCGCTCGATCGAACAGGGGTGTCCCGACATCGTCGTCCTCGACCTCGATTTGCCCCACGTGAGCGGCCTGGATGTCCACCAGGAGCTGATGTCGCACGCCGAGACCTGCAGAATCCCCGTTGTCGTCGTCACGGGGACCAGCTTGCAGCCTCCGCCCGAGGTGTTCCGGACGCTGCGAAAGCCGATCGCGTCCGACGTGCTTGTCACGACCATCGAACAGGCGCTGGCGCAGTCGCAGCCGGGTGAGGGCTCACCGGGCGACGACACTCGTCCGCGCACGCGG
Organism: Vicinamibacterales bacterium; assembly: GCA_035635535.1. Taxonomy (GTDB): domain Bacteria; phylum Acidobacteriota; class Vicinamibacteria; order Vicinamibacterales; family UBA2999; genus Gp6-AA40. Next base: position 610 of record DASQAX010000040.1, read on the forward strand.
CACTGACGAGCATGAGATGGGGAGGCCGCCGGGATCCTCGCCGGCGGCGTGGCAGTGTAGCAGCGTCAGCGGCGCTGCGGCGGCGCAAGAGGCCGCCGGCAGCGCCGCTCGAATGCGCTAAAACGCGTACTTGATCCCCAGCTGGATGATCCGCGGAGCGCCGGCCTGTGTCGTGATACGGCCGAAGGTTCCCGAATTGAAATTCGCCTGCCATCCTCCGGCCGTCAGCTCGGTACCGGGGACGCCCCAGTTGAACGTGTTGAACAGGTTGAACGCCTCGAGGCGGAGCTGCACCGTGTGCATCGAGACGAGGCCAAGCTGGCGCGACACGGCCAGGTCCACGGTCCAGAAGTTGGGGCCCGTCAAGGAGTTCCGCATCAGATTGCCGAACGTTCCGGGGTCCGGCTGGGCAAACGCGGCGCGATTGAAGTAATTCGTCAACGTTCGGGGGTGCGCGTACACATCGTCGCTGACGAGGTTCACGCGCTGGTTCCTCTGTCCGTTGAGCGCGTTGTCGCGGCCGGTGATGATGTCGATGCGGCTGCCCGACTGGATGGTCACGATCCCGGACCCTCGCCAGTGGGAGGCGAGCATACCGAGCGCCCCACCGCCGAAACCAGGCGTCTCCGCACTGAGCGTCAGGCTCGCGAGGTGCGTGCGATCCTGATCGCAGTAGCCCTTATCGAACTCGGGGTCGTCGGGGTTCGTGTACCCCGACGCGATCTGGCTGAACGTGTTCGGCGTTTTCGTGCCCATGCACCGCGACCACGTGTAGTTGCCGTTCAGGCTGAGGCCGCCCGCCGATCGGCGCTGCACCGACAGCTTCAGGCCGCGGTACTGCTGCCAGCCGATGTCGTCGTTGAGATCCAGCGTGCCGACCAACGCGGCGTCCCTCGGATTCTCCTGGTAGAGCTCGCGCCGGACATTCAGATTGGCGTTGGTCGAGCAGACCGGATACGACCGTCCGTCGCGCAGCGTGCAGGGCCCGAGCCCCATGTAGACGCCCGGGTTGATGGCCGTCTGCGCCCACAGCCGGTCGGAGTAGCTGCCGATATAACTCGCCGCGGCGCCCCAGTTCGTCCCCATCTGCCGCTCGAAGGTGACGTTCCAGTTCTGCACGCGTGGCGAGTTGATGTCGGGATTCATGGTGCCGAACGAACCAAACGCGGGGTACGCCACGTCGCGGTTGGTCACAATCGGGTGGGGATCTCCTCCGACGGCCGCGTACGGGTCGTCCATGCGTCCCGGCGGATCGGTGATGAGCGAGCGGTTGCCGAACGGCGGCGCCGAAGAGTTGATCTGGTGATAGTCGCTCGACATGAAGTCGTAGGCCAGCGCGTACGACGCGCGCAGCGCCATGCGCCCGTCGCCGGTCACGTCCCACGCGACGCCGGCACGCGGCGAGAAGTTCGTCCACTGTTTGTTGAGGCCGGTCTTTCCTGATGGGAAACCGGCGTCGCCCGGATAGAGGAGACCGGCGGGCGCGTTCACGAACACCGTGCTCTTGACGCCGCGGCGGAAGTTGTCGACGTTGAAGTTGTAGACCGCGTTGTTATCCACGCTGACGCCGAAGTACGGCTCCCAGCGCAGACCCAGGTTCAACGTCACGTGGTCGCTCACGCGCCAGGTGTCCTGTCCGTAGAATCCGAGGTATTCGCTGCGGATCGGCACGTCCTGGGGACCGCCGTGCTCCACCGATGTGACACGGCCGAGCAGCAGATCGGCCAGAGCCAGTCCGCTGGCGCTTCCGTCGAAGATCCAGATTCCGGCCGCCCGCGACGAGGAATTGTAGTGGCCGTTCCAGTACGCGAAGTTGCCGCCAATCCCGAACTGATGCTGGCCGCGAATGAGCGTGAGGTCGTCAGCCGCCTGGTAGAAGTTGTTTCGGAAGAAGGCTGCTGTCGCGCCGGCCGGTATCTCCCATGAGCCGGGGACCTGAATCGCCATCTGCCCGCGGATGTAGGGGTACAACTTGATCCCGAGATCGGAGGGATCGAAGTACGTCGTGTTGTAGCGGTTCACGGTCGTCCGGTTGTACGCCACGCGGATGGCGTTGACCATCGTCGGTCCGAACACCATCGTGTCGCCGAGCGTCAACGCGTGGGCGAGATTGTTGATGCCGGAGTTCGCCGCCTTGAGCACGTTGTCCGATCCACCCTCGTATGCCGGCGATTTCTTGACGAACGTGGCCATGTACCGGCCGAACAGTGACTGATTCTGGCTCAACTGATAGTCGATCCGGCCGATGCCCTGGCCTTCATTGCTGTCATCCGTCGTGGTGTACGTGGTCTGGCCGCACGGATCGGTCGCAGTCGGCAGACGCCGCGCCAGGTTCATCGCGGCAGGGCTGAAGAGCGCGGGATTGATGCGGTTGCCGACGAACCCGCCGCCCAGGTTGACCTGCCTGCCGTTGTTGCACGCGGGCGAGGCAAAAGCCGTGAAGTCGCCGGCAAGCATCGCAGCGGATGGCACGAACGCAATCTGATCGGCAGGCCGGAAGCGCAGCCTCGTGCCCTGATATCCGCCGAAGAAGAACAGCTTGTCTCGGGCGATCGGACCACCGACCGTCCCGCCGAACTGGTTCCGGCGCAGCCCGTCATCCTGGCGCTTGCCGTCGGCGCCAATCGCGGCAAACGGGCTCTTCGCGTTCAGGCGATGGTCGCGAAGGAACTCGAACCCGATGCCGTGGAACGTATTGGTGCCCGATTTCGTGACGGCGTTCACCGACGCGGCGGCATGCATCCCGTTCTGCGCGGACAGCCCGCTCGTCTGCACGCGGAATTCCTGCAGGGCGTCGGGGAATGGCATCGGCAGGTTCACGTTGCTTTGCGGGCTGTTGTGGGTCGCGCCGTCGAGCAGGTACCCGACGCCGGTTGGCACGCCTCCGGCGACGGAGATATTCACGCCACCCGAGAAGTTTCGCGTGCCGACGGTGCCGGTCTGGACCGCCGCTCCGGCCAGCACGATCAGGTCGGTCACCTGACGGCCCTGCAGCGGCAACTCCACGATCCGCTCGTTGTCCACGACGTCGCTGATCCCGGCGCTCTGGACGTCGACGAGCGGTGCGGCGGCCTCGACCGCCACGGTCTCCTCGAGGCTACCGACCGCGAGGGTGACGTTGATGGTAGGTGTGGCGGCAACCTGCAGGACGATGCCGGTCTGGGCGTAGGTGCGGAACCCCTGGAGGATCGCCTCCAACCGGTACGGCCCCGTCGGCAGGTTCGGCAGGATGTACGTGCCGGACGCATCGGTCGTCACGGTGCGCGTCTGGGCGGTGTCGGTTTGCACGACGGTGACGCTCACGCCGGGCAGTACGGCACCGCTCTGGTCGGTGATGCGGCCGCTGATTTGTGCGGTCGATAGCTGCGCCGATACGGCGCGGGGCAGAAGCAGCGAAAACCCGAGGACGACGACGAGCCTTCCGACGCGTGTCATAGGTCCCCCTCCGTCAATTGTGGGGCCCGATTCTACCCGAAACCGTCCGCCGCGGCGGCGATTGGTCGTGTCAGACTACGTCCCTCGGGAGGGACAGGATGACGAAGCGTACGCCGGCCGCGATTGTCCTCGGCGCGCTCGTGGCCATGGGCGGGTTGGAAATCGCGGCGCAGAATGCCCAGCCGGCTGGCGCCGGTTCGCCTGAAACGTGGTGGGTCAACAAGACCAAGGGGGGTGTGTACAACCCGCCGATGCGTCCGCTGTGGAAACTGTCCGAGCTCAGGCAGATGCACCCGGGCCGGAACGACTGGCAGGAACAGATCATCAGAGACCCCGAGCAGGATGCCACCTACAACTCCGCGGCGCCAGGCAGCCGGTTCGGCCTTCGGCTGCATCCCGACACGCCAGCCGTCTTCGTCGTCATCGCCGGGGAGGTGCGCTTCTCGGTCGAAGGACAGCAGCCGGTGACCGCGACGCGCGGATCGATCGTGAACATCATGAGGACGACACTCTTTTCGTACGAGGTCGTTGGCGGTCAGAACGCGTTGTGGGTTGAAGTCAATCCCGCCAACTACAAGACCGTCTACCCGGCCAGCGGTCCGCAGCCCCCGTCAGCCAGCGGCGGACAGGTTGTGAAAGTGTCGTTCAACCACACGCCGGCGGCGTATGCGCCGCCGAACCAGCTGCACTGGAACCTGTTCGACGATGGATTCGGCAAGTGCGCTCCAGCCGGTCCACGGGTCATGGACGATCATCTGTTCGCGAGTCCGCTCATAGGGTACGTCAACCCAGCGGACAACAAGTGTCCTGGAGGTCGCGGCAACGTGGGCGGCGGGCCCACTCAGGGCGCGTTCAACCCCAATACGACGTTCGGCCACATGCACGCGGGACCGGCGGAGTGGTGGATCGTTCAGGTCGGCGCGATCAGCGGCAAGTTCGAGGGTGTGGGCGAGTTTCACGCGATAGAAGGCGACGTCCTCTACGCGGCGCCGATGACCTGGCACCAGATGGGCGCCGAAGCGTCATCGGGGCCGTCTGTGCGGCTGGCGATGGGCGGGTATCCGCTGATCAACATGAACAACACGGAGGCGCAGTAGCGGACGTCGCCGCCAGCGAGCCCGAGCGTTGAAGACGGCTCTCGAGTGCTTATCGACCGGGATCGAGATCGCGCATCACGACGCGGAGCACCTGCCCGGCCAGCCGGGCCTCGCGCTCGGTGACGTGCACGCCGGCGCGGAGCTCGCCGGACTCATCGGTCAGATCGTGGTAGGCGCGCGCCACCGGGGGCAGCCGGGCGCATCCGCCGCGGATGAGGCCCGCCCGTTCGGCAGCTTCGATTCGTTTCTCAAAGCTGCCGGCTGCCGGCTGCCCGCTGCCGGCTGACAACGCGTCGGTCAGCAGCGACTCCATCACGCTGCACGACAGGACGAGCGCCAGCGCGAACTCGCCGCGCTCGAAGGCGTCGCGGCTGTCGTCGAACGCACGCTCGAGGACGGGCCGAAGCTCCGCGTTGCGCACGAACTCGAAGCGGCGCGGCCTTGGCGGCGCGCCGGTCGAAGCCGCCTCGACATCGTCCATGCGCGACAGCGACGCCACGCCCTGCGACAGGACGTCCAGGATCCGATCGACGATCTCGCCGGTTTCCGCTTCGACGACGACACCGCCGTCGGCTGACCGGACCAGAAACGCCTCGCTGTAGGCACGGGAAAGCCAGTGCGCCTTGCTGCCGCCCGACAGCTGGTTGATTGCGGCGGCGCAGTCGCGCTGCCACGCGCGCGTCGCGTCGACCGATCCAACGGCCTTGATCTGGCAGCCGCGCTCGATCAGCGCCTCGATCTCGCGAAGCGCGGTGTCACGCTGATGACGAAGGTGCTCGTCCATCAGGCACGGGGGTCGACGGCGGCTTGAGAATGTCGGCGATCTGATCGATGTGCTGGCGCATCGCTTCCGCCGCCGCGCTGGGATTGCCCTGACGCAACGCCGCGACGACGGCTTCATGGCCCATGATGGAGCGCACCGGGCGGCCCTTCTGTTTCAGCGTGCGCGTGCGCGATTCCACGAGCAGGTCGTTCAGGGTCGCCATGATGCTGACGACCACGCGATTGCGCGTGGCGCGCGCGAGAACCTGGTGGAAGGCCGTGTCCTCGGCGATGGCCGACCGGCCGGTCTTGAGCTTCTTGCGTTGCGCGTCGAGAATCTGCTCCAGGTCGGCGAGGTCCTCGTCGGTGACACGCATGGCCGCAACACGCGCCACGGCCGGCTCGAACATGCGGCGCACGTCCATCAGTTCGTCCTGCAGATCGGTGCGGTAGCTCAGGACCGACGCCAGCGGCGCGACGAGCCGATCGACGCTGAGCTCCTGTGGAAACGTGCCGTACCCATGGCGTGTGGCGAGCAGGCCGATGGTCTCGAGCGTCCGCAAGGCGTCGCGGATTGACCCGCGACTGACGCCGAACCGTTCGGCGAGCGAGCGCTCCCCGGGCAAGGGCTCGCCGGGCGGGAAGCTGCCGTCGAGAATCAGCGTCCGGATCCGGTCGGCGATGTCCGCGGCGATCCGTGTCTTCCTGATCGGCTCGATCGAACCGAGGCCCGTCCGGACCGTCCGCCTCCGCGAGGCGGCCTGGCGCTTGACACCGCGCCGGCCCGATGTCAGACTCAGCCCCCCAACTGGTTCGACCACTGGGCCAGTGTATCACGTGGCCACAGCGCCGCCGTGGAGGCGAAGTGGGAGGCGAAAACGGCGTGCGAGAGACCGTCACGTTCACCGCCAGCGGATCCCCACAGGTCGTATCGCGCGCGATCGAGGAGTACGCCCGCGGCCAGGGGCGCGTCAGCGCGATCGTCGTGCCGTGGGAGAGCGACGACACCACGCTGAGCATGGCGGTGACCGCCGTCAAGAGCGACGGCTGGGCCATCGAGCACACCAACCTCGGCACCATCCGGCTGAAAGAGGCGGGCGGGGAACGGACCTCGGTCGCCATCGCCGCCGAACCGCCCGATCATCCCGACCAGCAGAAGCTCGCGGCTGTCTTCGAGACATTCGCACGGCAGGTCGAAGGTCTGTTCCAAGCCGAGCGATGACGAACCCACCCGGCGATCGCGCGCCCGAAGCGGTGCCAGACGCGCTGGCCGCCGCGGTGACGCTGCGCGTGGCGGAAGCACGCGTGGAAGACATCGGCCATGCGATCGCGCGGCTCGCGCCGGCCGACCTGACACGCATCGGCGCCCGGCCGGGCGACGTCCTGAAGGTGACCGGCCGCACGGTCGCGGTCGCACGCGCGGACCGATCGGACGATGCGCACGAGGGCATGATCCAGATCGACGGCACCGCGCGCAGCAACTGCGGCGTGAGCCTGCAGGAGCAGGTGACCGTGGCACCTGTCGAGTCTTCGGCAGCGGTGTCCGTGCGTGTGACCCCGCTCTGGGAAGGCGCGGCGCCCGCGGTGATCGCGCCGGAGCGCCTGCTCGAGGATCTCGAAGGCGTGCCGGTCATCACGGGCTGCGCGGTGCGTGTGCCGACCTTCGCCAAGGCGATCAACTTCCAGGTCGTGCGCACGCTGCCGGCCGGCCCTGTCGTGATCGGCAGGCGCACCGACATCAGGCTGGTCGAAGGGGAACAATCGCTCGTCCGCGCGCCGTCGGTCTCCTACGAGGACATCGGCGGGCTCGAGCGCGAGGTTGCGCGCGTGCGCGAGATCGTCGAGCTGCCGCTCCGGCACGCGCGCCTCTTCGAGCGCCTCGGCATCCTCGCGCCCAAGGGGTTGTTGCTGTACGGACCGCCGGGGACGGGCAAGACCCTGCTGGCGCGCGCCGTCGCCGCGGAGAGCCGCGTCCACTTCATTCACCTCAACGGCCCCGAGATCATGCGGAAGTTCTACGGCGAAAGCGAAGCCAAGCTCCGCGAGGTCTTCGAGCAGGCGGCTCGCCATGCGCCGTCGATCCTGTTCATCGACGAGATCGACGCCGTCGCGCAGAAGCGCACCGAAGTCGCCGGCGAGGTCGAAAAGCGTGTCGTCGCGCAGCTCCTGAGCCTGATGGACGGCTTCGTCTCGCGCGGCCAGGTCATCGTGATCGGCGCCACGAACATTCCGGAAGTGCTGGACCCCGCGCTCAGGCGCCCCGGACGGTTCGACCGCGAGATCGAGATCGGCGTCCCCAACACGCAGGCGCGGCTGCAGATCCTCAGGATTCATTCGCGCGCCATGCCGCTCGGGCCCGACGTCGACCTGCAGGAGATCGCCGAGCACTCGCACGGCTTCGTCGGCGCGGATCTCGAGGCGTTGTGCCAGGAAATCGGGATGATCGCGCTTCGGCGGTACCTCTCCTCCATCCGGACGACACCGGACGTCCCGATAGACGAGGCCGACGCCGGTTCGCTGCACGTCACGCGCGAAGACTGCCTGGCGGGGCTGAAGGAAGTCGAGCCGAGCGCCACGCGCGAGTTCTTCATCGAGAAGAGCTCGACGACGTTTGCCTCCATCGGGGGATTGGACGAGGTGAAGCGGCTGCTCGACGCGGTCGTCGAACATGCGCACATGCGCGACGAGGTGTACGAGCAGGTCGGGCTGGCGCCGCCGCGCGGCATCCTGCTCGTCGGACCTTCCGGCACCGGCAAGACCGCCGTCGCGCGGGCGCTGTCGGGCGAAAAGCAGATCCCGCTCATCGCCATCGACGGCCCGCAGCTCTACTCGAAGTGGCTCGGCGAGTCGGAAAAGGCGCTGCGCGAGGTGTTCAAGAAGGCGCGCCGCGCGACCCCCTGCCTGCTCTTCTTCGACACCATCGACGCCATCGCGCCGCGCATCGCCGCCGACCACGGCAACTCCGACGTCTACCAGCGGATTCTCAGCCAGCTCGCGCGCGAGATCGACAACCTGCGCGACGTGAAGGGCGTGATCCTGATGGCGGCGACCAACCGGCCCGAGCGGGTCGAGCCGGCATTGCTTCGCAGCGGCCGCTTCGACTATAACGTGCGCTTCGAGAAGCCCAACGCCGCCGATCGGGCGGCCATCGTCCGGATCTGCTGCCGGCGGGTGCCATTGGCGCTCGACGTGGATCTCGACGCGCTGGCGCGGCGCGCCGACGGATACACGGGCGCCGATCTCGAAACGCTCTGCAAGAAGGCGACGCTGCTGGCGATCGCGGAGTTCCACAGCGGCGCGCGCGACAAGCCGTTTCTGGTGCACGAGCGCGATTTCCTGGCCGTTCTCGACAACGGCCCTTCGACCGAGGCTGCATCATGAGTTACACCGAGCTCACCGTCTGGACGCGCGGCATCATCATGGACAAGGAGGGGCGCGACATCGTCAATTCGATCGCCGCCTCCGCCCGCCTCGAGGGGAAGTTCGCGCAGGCGATGGAGAACTACGTCGACAACCCCGATCGCACCAACGCGCCGACGCGCAAGTACTGCCGCATCAGCGACAACGAGATCGAAAACGCGCTGACCTACGAGAACGAGGCGCCGAACATCCTCGTGCTCGTCGAGCAGACGATGGTGAAGGGGTGGGACTACCTGCGCGGGATGCCGCCCGGCGGCACGCTGGTGATCAACACGCACTACCCGCCCGAGTACATGATGCGCTTCGTGCCCGGACCGGAGCGGCTGGCGCAGCTGGTCTGCGTGGACGCCGCGAAGCTGGCAGACCACAAGTGGCTCTACTACCGCCTCGGCGAGCTCGGCCTCGATCGCCTCTCGACCGAGGGCGCCGCCGAACGCAGCAAGGCGGTCGCCCCGGACATCGCCGCGCCGCTCATCGCGGCGGTCGTCCAGACGACGGGCATCGTCAAGATGGCGACGATCGAACCGATGATCGCCAACAAGGCGGCGTTCCACGCCGCGCTCGATCAGCTACACGTCCTGCCGCTGAACCCCGTGGCGGCCTGAACAAGGATCATCATGTCGACTAAAGGCACACACATTCCCGACTGGCTGGCGGTTCCGTTTGCCGGCATCACGCCGGCGCCGACGCAGCAGAAGGGGCAGGACCTCTTCCCCACCGGCAACTGGCGCGCGATCCGGCCGGTGTACCGCGACAAGATGCCGCCCTGCAACAACGCCTGCGGCACCAACGAAAAGATTCAGGGCTATCTGGATCTCGTGAAGCGCGGGAAGTATCTCGACGCCTACGCGCTCATCAAGGAAGACATGCCGTTCCCGTCGGTCACGGGCCGCGTCTGCTATCACCCGTGCGAGCAGGCGTGCAACCGCGGCAAGTACGACGAGGCGATCTCGATCCGCGCCGTCGAGCGGTTCCTCGGCGATCTCGGGCAGGCGCTGCCGCACGACGTCGTGAAAGCCGGCGCGCCCAACGGCAAGAAGGTCGCCATCGTCGGATCGGGCCCCGCGGGACACAGCGCCGCGTACCAGCTGGCGCGTCTCGGGTACGAGGTCACGATCTTCGAGAAGTCGCCGAGAGCCGGCGGGCTCAATCGCGGCGGCATTCCCGACTGGGTCCTGCCGCAGGACGTGCTCGATCGCGAGATCGAGCGCCTCGTGGAGCTGGGCATCACGATCAGGACGAACACCGAGGTCGGCAAGGACGTCTCGTGGGATGACCTGAAGAGCAACTACGACGCGTGCGTGCTCGCCGTCGGCCTGACCGACCCGAACAGCGCGCGCGCCGAAGGCGAAGACAAGGATGGTGTGGCCTACGGTCTCCCGTTCCTTCGCGACATCGGGATGGGTACGTCGACGGTCAAGCTGGGTCCGCGCGTCGCCGTGATCGGCGGCGGCAATACCGCAATCGACTGCGCGCGCGAGGCGCTCCGCCAGGGCGCCGAAGAAGTGACGATGATCACCGTCGAGGCGAACACGAGCGAGATGCCGGCCGTGCCGGAAGATCTGCACGACATGATCGAGGAAGGCGTCGAGCTGATGCACGGGCTGGCGATGACTGCCGTGCTCGGCAACGGCAAGGTGGAGGCGCTGCAGCTCCACGCGGCGCGCTTCAGCGGCAAGGTCAACGCCTCACCGATCGCGATCGATCGCGAGGCGCCCGCGGCGCGCTTCGCGGTCGACAACGTGATCATCGCCGTGGGGCAGCACGCGTCGCTGAAGTGGCTGCCCGATGAATTCAAGAACGAGCGCGGCACCATCAAGGTCGATCGCTTCGGCCGGCTGGGCGACACGATGTTCTTTGCCGCCGGCGACATCGTGCAGCTCGGATCGGGCCAGCCGCTGATGGTGGTGAACGCGGTCGGCGACGGGAAGCGCACGGCGTTCAACCTGGACAAGGTGGTGCGCGGCGAGCCGCTGCAGGAGCGGATGGTCCCGCTCGACGTCATCACCGACCTCGCCCGGATGAACATGACGTACTTCCCGAAGTTCGCCCGCGTGCAGCAGACGATGCTCGAGCCGGTCGGCCGCCGCAAGACCCAGGAGGAAGTCATCCAGGCCTTCTCCGAGGAGCAGGCGATCGAGGAATCCAACCGCTGCTTCAGCTGCGGCACGTGCAACGCCTGCGATAACTGTTATCTGGTCTGTCCCGAGCCATGCATCGTGCGGTCGGTGCGCTCGAACGGCCTCTACAAGATTCTGGTCGATTACTGCAAGGGCTGCCGCGTGTGCATCGAGGAGTGTCCGACCGGCTGTCTCGAAGGCGTGCCCGAGCTCGACTTCGTCAGCGGCGTGGTCCGCATGGACACCGCGTTCGCGATTACCCAGGGTCTGCACGGGCGCCAGAAGAATGAATTGGAGAGCCTGTCGGAGCGTCCGCCGAAGGACATCGAGAATTGGTCGTAGGGCGCGGCTTTACGCCGCGCCGGGCGGGCCGTAAAGGCCCGCCCTACGAACGGGAGAGGACATGGCAACCGCAACACTGACGAAGAAGAAGGTCCGCATCAACGGCTGCGTCGCGTCCGCGCAGGCCGCCAAGTACGCCGACGTCGACGTGATCGCCGCGTATCCAATCCGGCCGTACACGGCGACGATGATGGCGCTGGCGCAGATGGTGGCCAACGGCGAGCTGGACGCGGAGTACATCGTCGCCGACAGCGAGCATTCGCAGTTGAGCATCGCGCACGGCGCCGCGTCGAGCGGCGCGCGCGTCTTCACCGGCAGCTCGGGCGTCGGGGTGCACTTTGCGTACGAGCTCTACTCGCCGATCTCGGGAAGCCGCATGCCCGTGCAGATGATGATCGCGGATCGGACACTCGATCCTCCAGGCGACTTCGGATCGGAACACACCGATGCGCTCGCCACGCGCGACATGGGCTGGCTGATGGGCTGGTCGTGCGACGCGCAGGAGGCCTTCGACAACCATCTGCTGGCTTTCAGGATTGGTGAAGACCCGCGGGTCCTGCTGCCGCAGATGGTCTGCCAGGACGGTTTCTTCGTCTCGCACATCACGGCCGATGTGGAGCTGCCGGACTCGGGGCAGGTGAAGGAGTTCCTTCCACCCTACAAGCATCCGTACCCGCTCGACCCGCGCCATCCGGTCTCGCACGGACCGCAGATCATGCCCGAGCAGGGGCCGCCGCTTCAGCTCGAACGCGCTCGCGCGATGGAAGGCGCGATGCCCGTCATCGAGCAGGCGCACGAGGAGTTCGCGAAGATCTTCGGGCGCACGTACGACCCGTGGCTCGAGGAGTTCATGACCGATGACGCGGAGGTCGTCTTCTTCCTGCAGGGCGCCCACGGGGTCACGGCGCGCCACGCCATCCGCCACATGCGCTCGCGTGGCGTGAAGGTCGGCATGGTGCGGCTGAAGACCATCCGGCCCTACCCCACCGATCGCGTCATGGAATCGCTCAGCCGCTTCAAGGTCGTCGGCGTGATCGAGACCAACATGGGACTCGGCAGCGTCAGCAGCGGCGGATCGCTGTACGCGGAAGCGTGTGCCGCGCTCTACGAGAGCCCGAAGCGGCCGCTCGTCTTCTCGTTCATGGCGGGCATGGGCGGCGAGGCGATCGTGCTGAAAGAGTTCTACTGGATGACCAACAAGATGCTCGACGCCCAGAAGCGCGGCTCGATTGAAAAGCGCACGCACTGGGTGGGGTTCGAGGAGTAATATCGAAACTTCCAACGGAGAACGAGATGCCAGCCATTGAAGTCCAGCGGCAGATGCTGCCGATGCTCGAGAGCCCGAATCAGGGGGCGCGCTTCTACAACCCTGATCTTCCCCAGACGGAGCCCTTCGTCCCCGGCCACCGCACGTGCGCCGGCTGCGGACCCTCGATCCAGTATCGGATGACGAGCAAGGCGTCCGGCGACAACACGATCCTGGTCGGACCGACCGGGTGCATGTATGTCGCCAACAGCTCGTACCTGTGCACGCCGTACAACGTGCCGTGGGCGCACACGCAGATCGGGAGCGCAGGGAGCTTCACCGCGGGCGTCGCCGCCGCGTACGAAGCCATGATCCGCAAGGGGAAGTGGAAGGGAGCGTTCCCGAACATCATCTGCGAGGCAGGCGACGGGAGCGCCTCGGACATCGGGCTCGCGTCGATTTCGGGCGCG
>DASQAX010000041.1:0-1525 GCA_035635535.1 Vicinamibacterales bacterium
AACAACGCCTTGGCCTTGCGCGCGATCGCGCCGGTCGCCGCGAGATCGCACAGTCGCATCATCGGATTGGTGGGCGTCTCGGCGTACACGATCTTGGTATTCGGTGCGACGGCGGCAGCGACGGCCTGCGCATCGCCGCCGTCCACGAACGTGAACGTGAGGCCGAGGCGCGACCAGATGTGCGTCATCTGGCGGTGCGAGCCACCGTACACGTTTTCGCCACTCACGACGTGATCGCCTGCCGACAGCAACTTCATCACCGCATCGAGCGCCGCTAACCCTGACCCAAACGCGAATCCATGAAGAGCGCCTTCGAGCGCCGCAACGTTGCGCTCGAGCGCCTCGCGCGTCGGGTTGCGCGTGCGGGCGTACTCGTAGCCTTTGTTGCGACCCAGCCCCTCCTGGATGTACGTGGAGGTCTGGTAGATCGGCGTCATGACGGCCCCACTGAGGGGATCCCCCAGGTAACCGGCGTGCACGGCGCGTGTCGCAATGCGGTGCGTGAGGTCCTGTTCGGCGACGCGCGTCATGGGCGGAACGTAAGGGCGGCTTCCCCATGGGGCAAGCGACCTATACTTTGGGCGGCGATGCCACCCTTCTCCGGAATGCGCTGCCTCGTCGTCGACGACGAGCCGCGATTGCGCCGCGTGCTCGTCCGGCTGCTCGAGGGCGAAGGCTTCGCCTGCGCCGAAGCCGGCTCAGGCGTCGAAGCGTTGCAGGAGCTCGAGAAGGGAGCCGTGCCGCTCGTCATCTCCGACCTGCGGATGCCGGAAATGGACGGGGTCACGCTGCTGCGCGAGATCATCACGCGCTGGCCGGAAACGGCCGTCATCGTGGTGACCGCCGTGGCCGAAGTAGAGAGCGCCGTCGCCTGTCTGCAGATGGGCGCGCTCGATTACGTCGCGAAACCGTTCCATCTGGACGAAGTGCGTGCCCGCGTGTCGCAGGCGCTCGACAAACGCCGGCTCATCATTGAAAACCGCAACTATCAGCAAGGGCTCGAAGAGCGCGTCGAGGCGCAGGCACGGCGCATCGAAGAGCTGTTTCTCGAGGGCGTGCACGCGCTCGTCTTCGCGCTCGAAGCGAAAGATGCGTACACGCGCGGTCACTCGATGCGCGTCGCCAATTACTCCGTCGAGATCGCCCGTGCACTCGGCCTCGATAAGGACCTCATCGATACCATCGCGCTCGGCGCCGAGCTGCATGACGTCGGGAAAATCGGCGTCAGTGAAAGCGTGTTGCATAAGGCGGGCAAGCTGACCGACGCCGAGTACCGGCACATCATGGAGCATACGGTGATCGGGGCGCGCATTCTGGGGCCGCTGATGCGCGACGCGCCCGGTGCGCTGTCGATTGTGCGCTCGCATCACGAGCGGCTCGACGGCACCGGCTCCCCCGACAGCCTGAAAGGCGATCAGATCCCGTTCGAGGCGCGCCTCGTCAGCGTCGCCGACGCCTTCGACGCGATGACCAGCGTCCGGCCCTATCGTCCGTCGCTGCCGGTGAAACACGCCATGCGGGAGCT
>DASQAX010000042.1:0-5804 GCA_035635535.1 Vicinamibacterales bacterium
GTACTCGTACACCAGCGCGGGCGGACAACTGAAGCACGGTCCCTTGCTCACGCCGGGCGGCGGCGGCTGGACGCCGGGCGGCGTGAAGCCGAAGCCTCCGATGACGTAGAACTTCCCGCCGACGACGGTGCCGTACAGTTCCTCTTCGGGCTCGGGGAACGGCGCGGCCTTCGACCACCGCATCCCGCGGGCGGGCGGGTTCTGCGCAATGACCCGTTCTCCAATGGCAATCGCAATCACACACGCGGCGGCAACCACCGCGAAGACACGTTTGATGACCACCGGCATGAAGCACTCCAAAGATGATGGTTTGGGGCCGCAGTGTACGCCTGAGGGGGAGTGAAGACAAGCGAAGGAGTCCGGCTTCAGCCGGACATGCTATTGTGTCGGCTCGCTGGGATTTCCCGAGTCGATTCGAGGTTTTGAAGGCGGGACCGACCGCCAAGGAGCGTTCATCATGCCAGCGGCAACGCGCCGGACCGGTGCGGCTCTCGCCATCACCCTCGTGCTCGGGATATGGACCGTCTCCGCGCAGCAGTCGCCTGGCCGCTGGGACACGGAGAAGTACGCGAAGCTGCCGCAGCCGGCGGAGGAATACACGCCGGTGCAGGTCAACGACAAGCTCTATCTGATTGGCGGCAACGCCGCGGTGCTCACACCCGGCGCGCGCGCTACGCACCCGGCCCGCGTCATGGCCTACGACCTCGCGAACAACACGTGGACCGAGAAGAAGAACACGCCGTTCTTCACCGATCACATGAGCGCGGCGACCGCCAACGGCAAGGTCTATGTCTTCGGCGGCTCCGGCGCGATGACGCAGGACGCGCCGAGCGCGACGCTCGACAACGCGTGGGAGTACGACCCGGCCGCCGACAGCTGGAAGGCGCTGGCGAAGCTGAGCTCGAAGCGCACGGCCGGCGCGGCGGTCGAGCTCGGCGGCAAGATCTACTTCATCGGCGGCTCGACGGACCTCGCCGGTCCGGACGGCCGCACGCAGAACGGCGCACTGATCGTCGGCACCAACGAGGCGTACGACCCCGCGACCAACCGCTGGGAGACGCGCAAGCCGATGCCGACGCCGCGCAATCATCCGGCGATCGGCGTCGTGAACGGGCGGATCTACGTGATCGGCGGCCGCATCACCGCCAACAACATCGGCGGCTACACCGCCGCCAACGTGGACGTCGTCGAGGAGTACAACCCCGCGACCGACTCGTGGCGCGCGATGAACCGCATGCCGTCGCCGCGCAGCGGGCAGGGATGGACGACCTACCAGGGGAAGATCTACGTCGCGGGCGGCGAACAGCACGACTACCACATCGAGGGCGTCCTGCGGGACGTCGAGGTGTTCGACCCGGCCGCGAACGACTGGTATCGGCTGCCGGCGCTGCCGACCGGACGTCATGGCGTCAACGTCGCGGCGTTCAACGGCAAGCTGTTCGTGATCGGCGGCCACACGGTCTTCGCCGGCGGCGGCGGGCACGCGCTCGATTCGCCGCTGAACGAGGTCTTCGAATTCGCGGGGGCTGGACGTACCAACTAGCAATGAATCACGAGCCGCAGAGACGCAGAGTCGCAGAGATATTTTTTTGGATTCTCTGCGGCTCTGCGGCTCTGCGGCCCGTACCTGCCTTCGCGCAGTACGAAGCGCCGCCGTTCGACTCGATTCATCTCGCCGTACCGGAAATCTCGCAGGCGCGCGACTGGTACCTGAGGAACATGGGCGGCAACGCCGGCGAAACCGCCGACCGCGTCGCCTTCGGCAGGTGGAGCGGCGATCATCCGCTTCCGCTCCAGCTGATCTTCGACATCTCCTCCAGCGCGAAGCCGAGCGCCGGCAGCGTCGTCGACAGCATCGGCTTCTCGTATCTCGACATCGACGCGAAGGTGAAGGACCTGCAGGCGGCGGGCGTGACGATCCTGTCGCCGCCGTCGAAGACCGGGCAGGACTGGAAGCACGCGTTCGCCGAGGATCCATGGGGCACCCGGCTCGAGCTCGTGGAGGATCCCGACAACCTCGGCCTTCATCACGTGAACCTGCGCGTCAGGGATCCCAATGCGAGCCTCGCGTGGTACGTGCGGGCGTTCGGCGGCGATCGCGCGTCGGTCTACGGGCGCGAAGGCATCCGCTACCGCGACCTCGGCCTCTTCTACGTGTTCGCGACGAAGGACGACACCACGACGCCGAGCGAGGGCCACTCGATCGATCGCCTGGCGTGGGGGCCGCTCGACCTGGACAAGGTCGTCAACGACCTGAAGACGCTCGGCGTGAAGTTCTCGTCCGACACGAACCCGCGCGGCTACCCCGCCTGCAACTTCGTCAACGGGGCCGCTGACGAAGGGAGCATCCGCCGGCTGTTCTGCACGCAGCCGGATCAGCTCCCGCATCGGATTGTCTATCTAGACGCGCCAGATGGTGTGAAGGTGGAGTTGGTGCAGCACCTGGAGGCGGGAGGGCATTAAGCCGGGTCCGCGACGCAACGGATCCGCGATGCGCCGCGGCACCCGGCCTACTTACCGCTTGCCGCCCGCCCGTTTACGGCGCGCCCGCCGGGCGCTGCATCGTCGTCGAGAGACCGTTCGACGTCAGCCGCGCAGCGTCGATCAACGCGATCGCTTCGAGCGACGACTGATTGTTGTCGTACAGCGGGCACTCGACATCGATCTCGATGTGCCCCGCGTTCGCCGTACCCGTCAGGATCGCCTCACCGGGCACCGGCGAGGCATGCCATTCCGATCGGCCGGTGTTGTACGTCCGGTTGAGCATTACCGCCCCGCCCGGCACGTCGCCGTTCGGATCCGTGAAGTCGAAGGCGACGACGAGCGCGCTGCCGGTCAGATGATCCGCCGCGCGGGTGCATTTCATCCCCGAAAAGTGCGCGGAGAGATTTGAAATGGTCGGCGCCGTCGGCGGCGCAGCCGGCGGCGCGGGCGATGGCGCCGGTTCGGGCGCGGGTGCTGGTACCGGGTCGGGCTGCGGCGCGGGCGCTGGTGCCGGCCCAGGGGCGGGCGTGAGAGTCGATGGCGATGTCGGCGACGTGCCGATGCTGCCGCAGGCAGCCACAAATAGTGCCGTTATGAGTGCGACTGTGGATAACTTTGCGTGCAATGCGGTTCACCTCTATCTCTCCGCATTGTCGGTTGCAGTTTTCTTGCCGGGCTTCCAACCTCAGCAGGCGCAGGTTTACCTCAGTTCCAGCGCGTCGTGCTGCGGAGTATTCAGCGGCTCCCCGCCGCCGAACGCCGCCGTGATGTGGCCGCCGACGACGTGGATGCGGTTGCCGATGATGCCGCCGGCCAGGCCGTAGCGCGCGAGCGGCATGTTGCCGATCGCCTGCCAGCTGTTGCTCGCCGGGTCGTACGCCTCGAACGCGCGTGAGACCGAGTTGTTCAGCGCCGTGACGCTCTCGCCGCCCGCGACGTAGATGCGGTTGTTGAAGACACCCGCGACCCCTTCGTCGCGCGGCGTCGGCATCCGGTCCTTCAGGAAGCCCCACTTGTCGGTCGCGGGGTCGTACTCCTCGACGACGTCGGTGACGCTGCCGGTGGTGGCGAACGCCGTCGCCACGCGGCCCCCGATCAGGTAGATCTTCCCGTTCACGACGCCAGTGAACATCGAGTTGCGCGGCGTCGGGAGGATTTGTTTCGCCGCCCAGCTGTTGGTGGCCGGGTCGTAGACCTCGTTGGTGTCGAGGACGCGATGCGGCTGGTTCGGCTCGAGCGACTGCCCATCCCTGTTCCTGTAGTTGGTCGCGCCGCCCATCACATAGATCTTTCCGCCGGCCGCCGCGGCAACGGCGGCAAGCCTGCCCGTCGGCATCGCGGCCAGCGCCTTCCAGGCATCGGCTGCGGGGTCGTATTCCCACGCGTTGTTCGCGGGGACGTAGCTGCCGCCGCCCGCCTGCTTCTGCACGCCGCCGCCGAACACGTAGATCTTCCCGCCGGTCTCCGCCACGGCCACGTGATGCACGGCCAGCGGCATGTTCTTCTTCTTCGTCCACTTGTCGCCGGCCGGGTCGTATTCCCACACCGCGCCGGGGGGCGTCCCGGTCAGGCCGACGGGATTGCCGCCGAACAGATACAGCTTGCCGTTGGCGACGACGCCGTTGCGCTCCTCGTTCGGCTCGGGGATCGGCGCGAGGCGCACCCAGCGCTGCCCTGGCGGCTGTCCGGGTGCGATCCCCTGATCGCCGCCGCGTCCGCCGCGCCCCTGCCCCTCGACTTCCGCTCGGGGCACCCCGAGCAACGTCGAGGGGTGGGCGCCAAGCGCAACAGCCGACAGCAGGAGCATCGAAACAACAATTTGCCTCATCGTTGGAATCCTCTGGTCCTATCTCGTCCCGCCCGGCGCCGGCTTGCCGATGATGAATCCTTCCACTGCCGGCGAGCCGCCGGGACCGCCGCCGCCGGTGCCGCTCTGGAGCTGGCCCGTCGCGGTGTAGAAGACGCCGTTGATGATGCCGCCGGCAAAGCCGTGGCGCGCAACCGTCATCGGCGGCAGCTCGTACCAGAGATTGCGCGCCGGGTCGTACGCCTCGGCGTTGCGGAACACGCCGACCATGTCGCGATTGAGGTACTCGCCGCCCGACATGTAAATCAGCTTGCCGTCGCTGGCGAACGCCATCCCGCTGCGCGGATAGGGCATCCGCGCGCGCACGCGCCACGTATCGGTTGCCGGGTCGTACTCTTCGACGGCGTCGGTGCTGCTCGCGCCGACGAACGACGAGCCGATGCGGCCGCCCATCACGTAGATCCTGCCGTTCACGACGCCGCCGGCGAGGTGGTTGCGCGGCACCAGCATCGGCGCCTTCGTCTCCCACGTGCCGGTGGCCGGATCGAAGACTTCGACGGTGTTCACCGTGCGGTGCGCGACGTTCGCGCTGATCGACACGTCATCGGTCTGCAGCGGGTGATAGCCGGCGCCGCCGAGCACCCAGATCTTGTTGTTCAGCACCAGCGCGATGCCGCCGCCGCGCTTGGTCGGCATCGGCCCGAGCTCGCGCCACGCATTGGTGGCGGGCGTGTATTCCCACACGCGATTGGTCGGATACCAGTTGTCGCTGGTCGGCGAGATCTTCACGCCGCCGCCGAAGACATACATCTTGTCCCTGAAGCCGGTCATCGCCTGGTGGTGCACCGGCATCGGGATGTCGGTCTTCTTCGTCCACTTGTCGGCGGCGGGATCGTACTCGTTGAGCCAGCCGGCGAGGCCGCCGGGCGCATTGGCGCCGTACGCACCGAGGATGTACAGCTTGCCGTTGATCACCGCGCTGCCGACTTCCTGCGTCGGCTGCGGGTACGGGGCGTAGTTCTGCCAGTGGCCTTCGGGATATTGCGCGCGCGCCGGCGCCCCCGCCACGAGCAGCAACGCGGCGACGGACGCGCAGAGAAGCGGTTTCATGCGTATTCCCCTATCGAGTTTCGGTAATCGGTCGTGGCGCGGGGGCCTGCACCTTGCCCTGCACCTTGTCTGCAAACTGACTGTACGGCACGACCGCACGGCCGTGCGACGGCGCGAGCCGCTCGACGTCGAGCTTCAGCTCCTTCAGCCGCGTATCGAGCGCCGCGTAGTACGGGCTCACGAGGCCGGGCGGCGGGTCGTTGGGCCGCGGCATGCCGAAGTCGTTGAAGATGTCGGTGATCATCAACAGCTTCTCCTTCGGCAGGTACGACATCAGCAGGTTGTTCGCGTGGCCGTTGTTGACGTGATAGACCTCCAGCGACCTCGTGCCGTCGGTGATCACGTATTTCCCCTTGTCCTTGACGTAGACGAACTCGGCCTTCCTCGGCGCCTTGGTCAGCGC
>DASQAX010000043.1:0-7430 GCA_035635535.1 Vicinamibacterales bacterium
GGCGAAGCTCTTCGTCGTGGTCAGGTACGCGTCCACCGCCTCGCGCGTCGCGGGCAGCGGCGTAGGCGTCGACCACGTCACCTTCAGGTTCTTCGCCGCCTGGATCGCGGCCCATTCCGTCTGCGCGACGACGCCGACGAAGGTGCCTTCCTGCACGACCTTGACGATCCCCTTGATGCCGGCGATCGAGCTCTCGTCCACGCGCAGCGGCTTCGAGATCGTCGTCGCGGGCCTGATCACGCGCCCGTGCAGCATGCCGGGCAGCTTCACGTCCGTGATGTAGGTGAAGGTCGCGGTCAGCTTCGCGGGAAGCTCGACGCGCCTCACCGAGGTGCCGACGACCTTGTACTCGGTGTACTTCTTCGGCGTGATCGCCGGCGCGACCTGCAGGCCGCCCTGCTGCCCGGTCACCGGGATCGTGATGTTGAACGTGCGTCCGCCGATCAACGCGCCGTACGACACGCTCTTCGACGGGTTCGCCGTGTCGCTGATGACCCCGTCGGTCACCGACAACCGTTCGACGGGCACATCGAGGCGCGTGGACGCCATCTTCAGCAGTTCGACGCGCGCCGCCGCCGTCGCCTGCCGCAGGTGCGGTCCGGCCGCTTGGATGGTGTTGCTGCCCGCCGTGCGCCCCTGGTCCACCGTCTTCGCGGTGTGGCCCATCTGCATGTGCACGCGCGCGAACGGCACGTCGAGCTCGTCGGCCGCGATCTGCGCGAGCGCGGTCTCGATGCCGGTGCCGAGATCGACCTTGCCGGTCGAGACGATCACGGTGCCGTCCTCACGGACCGCCACCCACGAATCGAGCTGACGCGGGTCGAGATAGTCGGGGCTGCCGTACGGGTCGATGTGCGCGGTCGCCTGGCCGAACGCCTTCGACAACGGCGAGAGAATGCTGAAGCTGACGACGAGTGCGCCGCCCTTGAGGAGCTCGCGCCGCGTGAATGCCATTGGCTGCTCCTTCGCGCTACGCGCGCGCCTGAAGCGTGCGCGCCGCCCGCTTGATCGCGCGGATGACCCGCAGGTGGCTGCCGCAGCGGCAGAGCACGGGGTCGAGGGCGCGCTTGATGTCGGCGTCGCTCGGATTCGAGTTCTTGTCGAGCAGCACCTTCGCGGTCATCAGGATGCCGTTCATGCAGTAGCCGCACTGCGCGGCCTGCTCCTCGATGAACGCGGCCTGCAGCGGATGCGGCTTCTCGACGGTCCCGAGCCCGTCGAGCGTGAGGATATTCCTGTTGCCGACGCTCGAGACGGGCATCGTGCACGAGCGGACCGCGTTGCCGTCGATAATCACCGTGCACGCGCCGCACTGGGCGAGGCCGCAGCCGAAGCGGGGGCCGTGCTGGTCGAGGTCGTTGCGGAGGACGTAGAGCAGCGGCGTGGTCGGATCGGTGTCCACGACGCGGGTCATTCCGTTGACTCTCAATGAGATCTGCGCCATGAAAACGTCCTTCGGTATCTGCCGGGTCCGCGGTCACCGGGCTTCAGATACTCCGCGGGACCCGGCCCACGTACGGCGGATGGTATACCAGAGTGGAACATCTGAGCGCTTGCAAACGTCGAAAATAGCCGTATAGAATCCTCTCCTCACGCCCGGGGCGGGCACCGTTGTACCTGGAGGCTGAAAATGCGGTCTAGATTAGGTCTTGCGGCGATTGTTTCGGTCCTGTTCGCGTTGCCGGCCGGAGCACACCACTCCCACGGCAACTATGTCGATTCCTTCACCGACATCTCGGGCGTGGTCAAGGAAGTGCACCTCCTGCTGCCGCACTCGTGGGTCTACCTCGAGGTGAAGGATCCGAAGGGCGGCGAGGCGCAGATCTGGGCGCTCGAAGCGACGGGCCGCAATGGCCTCGAGCGGATCGGCGTGTCGAAGGAATACCTCGCTGTTGGTGACACCATCAAGGCGCGCTGCCACGTGCTGCGCGACGGTTCCAACGGGTGCCTCCTCGGCTTCCTGAAGGCGAAGGACGGCACGATCAAGGATTGGGACGGCAACAACGCGGCGCTGCCGAAAGATTTCTAGGAAGTCGACCCGCCCCCGACAACCGACATCCGGCCGGGCGAACTCGCCCGGCCTTTTTCTTTCCTCCCATGGCACAACCTCGCGAACGCGGACCCTATTCGGCAATCGTCGACCGCCCGCCGCTGCCGCCGCTGCCCGGCGGCAACCGCATCATCTTCTGGACCATCGTCAACGTGGAGGTGTGGGACATCACGCGGCCGATGCCGCGCATGCTCCTGATGCCGCCGCAGGGGCAGGTCCGGTTCCCCGACGTCGGCAACTGGGCGTGGCACGAGTACGGGAACCGCGTCGGCTTCTGGCGCTTCCACGAGCTGTTCGAGCGCCTCGGCATCAAGCCGTCGCTCTCGATCAACGGCCGCGTCTGCATCGACTATCCGCGCATCGCCGAGGCGACGGCGAAAGCGGGATGGGAGATGGTCGGCCACAGCTACGACCAGCAGCCGATTCACGTCGAGCACGAGCCGGAGGAGATGATCCAGAAGACGCTGGACATCCTCCAGAAGCACACGGGGCAGCGGCCGATCGGCTGGCTCAGCCCCGGCTTCGGCCAGACGTTCCAGTCATCCGACTACCTCGCCGCCGCGGGCCTCAAGTACACCTGCGAGTACCCGTACGACGACGAGCCGACGCGCCTGTCGACCAAGGCCGGCCCGCTCGTCACGCTGCCGTACCCGATCGAGTGCCAGGACGTGACGACGCTCGCGGTGCAGACGCAGGAGGCCCCGTACTTCGCCCGGAAGTGCATCGACGCCTTCGATCAGCTGTACAAGGAAAGCGAGAAGCGGCCGAAGATCTTCTCGATCGCGATCCATCCGTATGCGGCCGGCCAGCCGCACGCGTTCAAGTACCTCGAGCAGATCTACGACCACGTCCTCAAGCAGAAGGGCGTGCTCGTCTGGAACGGGCGCGAGATGTACGAGCAGTGGTACGCGAAGAATCCCGAGAAGTTCGCCGGCCCGATGAAATAGGCGGACCTGAAGGTCCGCCTCTACGATCCTTTGGTCACGAAGGCTTTGGCGTAGAGGCGGACCTTCAGGTCCGCCTGGCATCATGACGTTCCGCGTAGGCATCACGCGCGACACGCTTCGCGCCGACGGCACATCCGTCTTCGACCCCCGCGCGCTGCAGATCGTAGACGAGGCGAAGCTGCAGTGGGAGTTCATTCCGGACAACGTCAAGGAGCTGACCGCGGCGCACGGCGCGCAGTACGACGCGCTGTGCGTGCTCAATCCGAAGGTGCCCGCCGCCGTGGTATCTGCCCCCGACAGCCGGGTCCGGATCGTCGCGCGGATGGGCGTCGGCTACGACAGCGTCGACGTCAAGGCGTGCACCGAGAACGGCGTCATTCTCACCAACACCCCTGACGGCGTGCGCCGGCCGGTCGCGACGAGCATCCTCGCCCTCATCCTCGCGCTGTCGCACAAGCTCGCCACGAAAGACTCGCTGACGCGCACGGGGCGCTGGAGCGAGACGACCGACCACATGGGCGTCGGGCTCACCGGCAGGACGGTCGGATCGATCGGTGTCGGCAACATCGGCAGCGAGCTGTTCCGCCTGCTCGCGCCGCTCGAGATGGTGCACCTCGCGTACGACCCGTACGCGAAGGCGGAGGACGCGGCACGGCTGCGCGTGCGGCTCACGGACAAGGAGACGGTCTTCCGCGAGGCGGATTTCGTCTGCGTGAACACGCCGCTGACGCCCGAGACGCGCGGGTTCATCGGCGCGCGCGAGTTCGCGCTGATGAAGCCGACGGCCTACTTCATCAACACCGCGCGCGGCCCCATCGTCGACGAGCAGGCGCTGTACGCGGCGCTCGCCGAACGGCGCCTGGCGGGCGCCGCGCTCGACGTCTTCGAGGTCGAGCCCATCGGCCGGGACAACCCGCTCCTGGCGCTCGACAACGTCATCGTCACGCCGCACTCGATCTGCTGGACGGACGAGTTCTTCCGGAACAACGCCGAGAGCGCCTTCCGCTCGGTCGTCGCGGTCGCGACCGGAAAAACCCCGACATTCGTGGTCAATCGCGACGTCCTGGAGCACACGGCCGTGCGGGCGCGGTTGCTTGACCGACACGGGGAGCGCCCATAAAATGAGCCGACTTTTCAGCCGAATTCACGCCTGTTAACACTTTGGGGGTCCGACAACCATGGCGGTGACTGTACCTGCGACGCACACACAACCCGTCCGCACGAAAACACCGCTGACGACCAACCAGAAGAAGGGGTTCATCGCGGCCTACGCGGGCTGGACGCTCGACGGCATGGACGCGTTCATCTACGGGCTCGTGCTCGTCCCGGCGCTGCGGGAGCTGCTGCCGATGTCGGGCATCCAGGCGACGCAGGTGAACATCGGCATCTGGGGCAGCATCCTGTTCGCGATGTTCCTCGCCGGATGGGGTTTGTCGATGTTCTGGGGGATGATCGGCGACCGCATCGGCCGGGTGCGCGCGCTGGCGCTGACGATCGTCGCGTATTCGATCTTCACGCTGATGTGCGGCCTGGTCACCAGCGTCTATCAGCTGGCGATCCTGCGCATCCTCTGCGGCTTCGGCCTCGGCGGCGAACAGCCGGTCGGCTCCACGTTCGTTGCCGAGTCGCTGCCCGAAGATCGCCGCGTGAAGTTTGCAGGCTACCTCCACACCGGCTACTACGTCGGCTTCCTGCTCGCATCGATCGCGAACTACACCATCGGGGCGAATTTCGGCTGGCGCTGGATGTTCGCGTTCGGCGGCCTGCCGGCGCTCTTCGTCGGCTGGATCATGTCGAACGTCAAGGAGTCGCACAGGTTCGAGGAGATGAAGAAGACGAAGAAGCCGTCGATCGCCCAGGCGTTCGGCGGCCTGTTCACCTCGAAGTACAAGAACCGGACGATCGTGATGTCGCTCGTCTACCTGGTGTCGATCATCGGGCAGTGGGCGGGATCCATCTACGTTCCCACCGCGATCACTCAGATCGCGATGCGCGAAGGCGCGGTCGCGGCCGACGCGGCGCGCATCGCATCATGGGGAGGAGCGGTGCTGGCGATCGGCACCGTGCTCGGTTGTCTCTGTGCGCCGATTCTCGCGGAGAAGTACGGCCGCCGCGTGGCGATGGCCATCTTCATGTCGCTGCTGACGGTCACCACCGCGGTCGCGTTCGGCTGGGCGTTCTTCATCATGGGTCCGAACGCGCTGCCCGTCTTCTTCGCCATGACGTTCTTCCTCGGCCTGGCCGGCGCGAACTTCGCGATGTACACGCTGTGGCTGCCGGAGCTGTTCGAAACCAGCAGCCGCGGCAGCGGCATGGGCTTCATCAGCTCGATCGGCCGCTTCGCCGGCGTCGGCATGGTGTTCCTGATCGCCGCGGGCGTGAACCACTTCGGGAACATCGGCACGCCAATCGCGCTGACGTCGTTCGTGCTCTTCGCCGGGTTGTTCCTGCTGCCGTTCACCGTGGAGACGAAGGGACAGCCGCTGCCGCGTTGACGCGGATCAATCAGGCGGGCCGTAAAGGCCCGCGGGGTCGGCACGGTCTCCACGTGGCTGATTCCGACGACCGCGGGGCTCATCATGATCGACAGCTCGCAGGAGCCCTACGTCGATCATGTCCTCGACAACATCCGGAACCTCGGCTTCGACCCGAAGGACGTCAAGTACGTCCTGATCGTCCACGGGCACCTCGATCATTTCGGCGGCGCCGCGCGGATCAAGGAGCTCTCCGGCGCGCGCGTCGGGATGACCGAGGCCGACTGGAAGATGGTGGACGACTACATCGCGCAGCAGCGCGCGAACCCGCCGGCGCTGGCGCCGGTGCAGCGCGCGCCGATCCGCGACGCGAAAGACCTGGTCCTGAAGGACGGCGACGTCGTTGCCCTCGGGAAGACGTCGGTGAAGGTGTTCGTCACCCCCGGACATACCCCGGGGAGCGCCTCGTTCGAGTTCACCGTGTACGACAACGGCAGGCCGCACAAGGCGTTCATGTTCGGCGGGCCCGAGCCGCGCGACGGCGTCGAAGGCGGGAAGAAGTTCCAGGCGAGCGTGAACCGCATCACGCAGATGGAGCCCGACGTGGAGGTCGGCCTGCTGATTCACAGCTGGCTCGCGATGTCCACGTATCCAAACGGCGGCACGTTCGAGCGGATGGTCAGGCTCCAGTCGCGCAAGGCGGGCGAGCCGAACCCGTTCGTCGATCCGGGGTCGTGGCAGCAGTGGCTGGTCCGCCTGAAGACGGTCGCGGACAAGTGGATCGCCGACGAGACGGCGAAGGCGGGGGCGCCCACCGCCCAGGCGGCTCCCCGGTGAACACCACCGAGGAGGCGCGCGACATCCTGCTGCCGAGCATGCAGAAAGTCGGCCTCGATCCCGCGCAGATCAAGTACATCGTGCTGTCGCACGGCCATCCCGGGCAGACGGATCACACGGGCGGCGCGAACTACCTGCAGCGCACGTATCACCCGCGCGTGATGATGGGGACGGAAGACTGGGACGCGACGCTTCCCGCGCAGAAGCCGGAGCGGCCGCTCGCGCAGCGCGACATCGACATCAGGCACGGCGACTGCGCGACCGCGCGCGTGGTCGCACTGGAACAGGCAGGGACGAAATGAAACGGGGTGTGATTCTCACGGTCGCGTTGATGGCGGCCGCTGCGCTCGCGCCGCCGGCACGGGCGCAGGGGCTGCCGAACGTCATCGAGGGTTTTTTCCCGACACAGCTCGCGGCGGGGCAGGTCAACGTGCTGCACCTCGGCATTCCGGGGCGCGGCGAGGTCACCGGCGTGGAGATCAACCCGCCGGCGGGCATCACCGTGAAGGACATCAAGCGCGGGGACATCAGGGAGGGATCGCTGTTCTGGGACGTCACCATCGACGTGGCGGCCGACGCGATGCCCGGCAACCGGACGATTGTGGCCGTCTCGCAGAATGGCCGCACCGCGCCCCGTCCGATTGCGGTCTACGGCCACGTGCCGAAGATCTCGGACGTGAAAATCGTGTCCGCCCAGGTCAGCCAGCCGACGGTGCAGCTGCAGTTCGCGATGAGCGAGACGCCGAGCGACATCGGCACGGCCCCGATGGTGTGGTTCTTCCTCGGGTGCGGCAGCGAGCCGGAGTCGGGCGTGGTCAAGGGCAGGTTCGCCAGCGGCGTCGTCACGGCGGCCATTCCGAACCCGCGCACGCAGATGAAGCCGTTTGCGCCGCAGCCGAGCGCGCACTGCGATCTCGAGGTCCGCGCGAGCGACTCGAAGATGGCCGACAGCAACACGCTCAAGACCACGGTCGACTTCAAGTAGGTCTGGTTATTCAAGTCGACGACCCGGCAGGAGACGCAATCATGTCCGTCCAGAAATTACTTCTTACATCAGCCCTGCTCCTGGCCATCTCCGCTCCGGCGTTCGCCCAGGAGGACTACACCGAGTTCGCGAGCAAG
>DASQAX010000044.1:0-15763 GCA_035635535.1 Vicinamibacterales bacterium
AACACCTCGACGCGCGAAGTCCGCGCGTTGGGAATCCCGCGGAGGGGCAGGCATGAGCATGCACGACGAGCTGAAGGCGAACGCCGCCGGCTACGTGCTCGGCAGCCTCGACGCCAACGACCGGCAGGAGTTCGAAGCCCACCTCGCCGGATGCGCGGAGTGCACGGCGGAAGTCGCGTCGCTGAGCCCGGTCGTCAGCGTGCTCGCGACGGCGGTCCCGCAGGTGACGCCGCGCGCGGAGGTTCGCGATCGCATTCTCGACGTCGCCGCGGGTCTGAAGTCCTCGAGTGTAGGGGCGGGGGCCGGTCTGAAGACCGGCCCCTACACTCTCCACGACCGGAGATCTCCTCCTGCGCTGGTCTGGCTGCCGCTCGCGGCGGCGATTGTCATCGCGGTCGGTGCAGGGATCTATGCCCTGAGGCTTCAGCGGCAGGTGGGCGAGCTGCAGGCGCGCTTCGACCAGGCGCAGGCCACGACCGCGGTCCTCGCGGCGCCGGATCTCGCGCGCATCGATCTGCAGGGGGAAACGGTCGCGCCCTCCGCGCGCGCGCGTGCGTTGTGGAGCCGCTCGCGAGGCCTCGTGTTCACGGCCGCGAACCTTCCGCCGGCGCCTGCCGGCAAGGCGTATCAGGTGTGGGTCGTCACCGCGCAGATGCCGATCAGCGCCGGCCTGCTTACCACCGATCCGACCGGCGGCGGCTCGCAGTACTACATGACACCGCCCGACATCGCCCCGCCCGTCGCCGTCGCCGTCACGCTCGAACCATCCGGCGGCGTCCCGTCCCCGACCGGTGAAAGGTATCTGATCGGGATGCCGTAGTCAGCGGGCAGCGGGCAGCCGGCAGAAAAGCCTACTACGTGCCTCGCTGCAACCTACTGCCCGCTGCCTGCTGCTCACTGCCTACTGATAGATCTGTCGCAACGCCGACTGGAGGTCGGGATACCGGAACTCGAACCCGTTCCGCATCGCTGTAGCCGGCAGCACGCGCTGACCCGACAGGATCACCGCGTCCGCCATTTCGCCGAGCAGCAGGCGCAACGCGAAGGCGGGCGCGGGCGCGAGCGCCGGCCGATGGAGCGCATGGGCAAGCGCCGCGGTGAATTCGCGGTTCGTGACCGGGCTCGGCGCGGTGAGGTTGATCGGCCCTTTGATCTCGGGGCTGTCGATCGCCCACCGCACCAGCCGCGTCCAGTCGTCGAGGTGGATCCAGGACCAGTACTGATCGCCTGATCCCACGCGTCCTCCCGCGAACAGCCGAAAGGGCAGTGCGAGCTTCGGCAGCGCACCGCTCGTCTTGTCGAGCGGGAGGCCGGTGCGCAGCAGGACGACACGCGTCATCCACGCCGCAGCCATCGCAGCCGCTTCCCATCTGACGCAGACCGACGCCAGGAAACCCGACCCGGGCGGCGATTCCTCGGTCAGCGCCTCGGGCCCGTGTGTCCCGTAGACGCCAACGGCGGAGGCGTTGAGAAATACTGCCGGCCGCCGCGTCACGCTGGACATGCCCTTGACGAGCGTTTCGGTGGATTTGATGCGGCTTTCGAGGATGGACGCCTTTCGCGCCTCGGTCCAGCGTCCTGCGTCCAGCGGTTCGCCCGCGAGGTTGACGACGGCGTCCGCGGCGTCGAACACGGACGGATCGGTCCACGGCACCTCGTCGTGCGTTTTCGGATGCCGTGTCATCACGAGGACGTGATGTCCATCCAGGCGCAGCGACGCCGCGAGCGCGGATCCGAGGAACCCCGTCCCGCCGGCGACGACGACCTTCATGCGGCGGAAACCGCGCGCGCGTGCGCTTCGCCAGCCGCGACGTCGACGCGTGTCAGGACGAGGCCACCGCAGACGAAGAAGAGGATGACCGACAGGACGGCCGCGCGGCTCGACCCGAAGATGCTGACCGAGACCGCAAACATCGCCGGGCCGGCGATGCCGGCGAACTTCTCGAACACCGAGAAGAAGCCGAAATACTCCGACGACTTGTGCTTCGGGATCATGCGCGCGAAGAGCGATCGGCTGAGCGCCTGGCTGCCGCCCTGGACCGTGCCGACGAGAAACGCCAGCGCGAAGAACTGCCACGCGCTCGTCATGAAATACGCCAGGATGCTGATCGCCGCGTAGACCACGAGCGCGAGAAAGATCCCGGCCTTCGCGCCGATGCGCCCCGCCAGCGCGCCGAAGAGGAACGAGAACGGGATGCCGACGAACTGCACGAGGACGAAGGCCTCGATCTGCGCGTTCTGATCGATGCCGATCTCGGCGCCGTAGATGGCGGCCATGCGGATGATCGTCTGGATGCCGTCGTTGTAGAGGAGAAAGGCGACGAGCATCAGGAACGCCTGGCGGTAGCCGCGCAGCTCGTGAAAGGTCTCCCACACGCGCACGAACGCCGCGCGTACCGCATTCTCGTGCGACGTCTCGTCCGCTTCGAGCACGCGGACCGGCTCGGGGACGCGCCGGAACAGCGGCAGCGAGAAGACGAGCCACCAGACGCCCACGCTGACGAGCGACAGCTTGATGCCGGTCACCGTGTCGGGGATGCCGAAGGTCGTCGGCGTGAGAATCCACAGCAGGTTGATGACCAGCAGGATGCCGCCGCCGAGATACCCGACTGCGTAGCCGGCGGTCGAGACGCGATCCATCTCCTCGGGCGCGGCGATGTGCGGGAGCAAGGAGTCGTAGAAGACGAAGCTCGACGCGATGGCGATGTTCGCGATCATGAACAGCAGCGCCGCGTACGCCCACTCGCCCCGCCCGATCGTCCCCATCGTCAGCGTCGTGACGACGCCGATGCCGACGAAGAGCGCGAGCATCTTCTTCTTGATCGCGCGGTAGTCCGCGATCGCGCCGAGGATGGGGCCGAGCACCGCCGTGATGGTGACCGCGATCGTCGTCGCCCACGCAAAACGCGCCGTGGCCACGGCCGGAGGCAGGCCCGCCGCGGCGTACGCGCTGAAGAACGGCGGAAAGACGGCGGTGATGACGGTCGATTGAAACCCGGAGTTCGCCCAGTCGTACATCGCCCACGCGCGCAGTTCGGGACGATTCAGGCCGAGGCGATCGAGGAGGCTCATCGGCCGTGCGAGTCTACCACCTGACTGAATCGCTGCCGCGAGAGGAGCAGCGTCTCAGAACGTCCGCCGCGCCACCCATTCGCGGAGCAGCGAATCGACGACCAGGTAGCGCGTGCCTTCCTTCAGCAGCACGTCCTGATCGGTCAACGCGGCGAGCGACTTCTGGATGCTCGACGCTCCGCCCAGCCGATGACGCGCCCGTGCATCGGCCGAATGGATCTCCCGTCCGCCCTGCAGGACGACGGCGCGCAACGTCGCCCGCTGGTGCAGCGTCAGGCGCTGCCAGAGCGCCTCGAAGATCGTCTCCTGCTCGGAGAGCAGCCGCGCCAGCGTGGCGTGCAGGTCTTCGAGCGTCACCTTCCTGCCGCCTCTCGCGCGCACGTCGTCCCACGCTTCGTGCGCGAGACGCTGCACGTCGTACGGCAGGTTGCCCGCCAGGTCGAGGATGGCGTCCGCGACGCCAGCCTCGGGCTTGACGCCGGTCTTCGTGAACCGCCGATCGATGAAGTCGCCGAAGACCGTGGGCGAGATCTTCTGCAGGCGCATGACCGGCCCGGCCTTGTAGAAGGGGCGGCGCGGGCCGATCATCTTCTCCATCAGGCTCGGTTCGGAGCCGGCGAAGACGTAGCCCACCTGCCGCTGGTGCTGCGCGGCCGCGCGCAGCGCGTGCTCGACGCTGCCTCCGTTGAAGCTGTCGATGGCCTGGAACTCGTCGAGCGCGACGACCACGGTCCGTTTCCGATCGGCGGCGAGCTTCCCGGGCAGCGCGAACACTTCGTTCGCGAGGCGGTTGAGGTCGCGCGCTGTGGTCACCTGCGGGAACGCCACCGAGAACCGGCCAAGGCCGGTGTCCTTCGGCTCGTACCGGATCTCGGGGCGCGTCGACGCCATCGCCTCCGTCAGCCACGTGCGCGCGCGATCCCATTTCGACTCCACCGCCGCGACGCCCCGCGCGTAGCCCTCGAGGAACGCGATGTAGGAGCTGTAGCTGCTGACCGTGAGCTCGATCGCGAGCGCGCCGCGCCGGCGCAGCGCCTCGAGCGCCTGGCGGATCAGCGAGGACTTGCCGTAGCGCCGGGGCGAGATGAGGAAGACCTTCTGGCCGCTGCCGAGGTCGGCCACCAGGCGGTCGAGCTCGACTTCGCGATCCACGAACGCCTCGCCGGGGACGACCTCGCCGTAGACGAAGGGATTGTCCATGTCGGTACGCCATCGAGCGCAACGATTACGCCAGTTGGCGTAACGCGATTACGCTACTTGGCGTAATGATTACGCTACTTGGCGTAACGGTCAAGGGGGAGCTGGCCGGTGTACACGGCCATGCCGACCACGGCGTCCACCCGCTGCGCGTCGAGCCGGTCGATCTCGTCCCACGTCGTGATGCCCCCGGCGGCCGTCACGCGGCGCGCCGTCGCCCGCCGGACCGCGAGGATGGCGTCGATGTCGGTCCCCTGCATCAGTCCCTCGGTGTCCACGTGCGTGTAGAGGAACTCGCTGCAGAAGGGCTCGAGGGCCTGCACCGCCTCGACGGCGGTCACCGGAAGCACGGTCCTCCAGCCGTGAATCGCGACGCGGCCGCCGCGGCTGTCCACGGCGGCGATGACGCGCTCGACGCCGACCGCGTCCGCCAGCGCGCGCGCGAACACCGCGTCCACGGCGCCGTCGCGGAAGAGCGCCGAGCTGGCGATGACCGCGTGAGCGCCGGCCGCGAGCACGGCGTTCGCGCGCTCGACCGATCGGATGCCGCCGCCGACGCGGCAGGGCAGCCGGCCGCAGATGGCGGCGACCATGGCCGCGTTGTCGCCGTGCCCCTTGGCGGCATCGAGGTCGATCAACTGGACGCGGGGGAAGCCCGAGAAGCGCCCGATCCAGACTTCGGGGTCGGTTGCCTCGATCGCCAGCTTCTCGCCCTGCACGAGCTGGACGATGCGGCCGCCCTGGAGGTCAATCGAGGGGATCAGCATTCGTTGCGACGTTCACTGATGACGGGCCACGGAGGCACGGAGACACGGAGATCAAATACGCACCGGAATGTTGTGGCCGCGGAGGTACCGTTTGAGCTCGCTGACGCTCGTGTCCGCGTAATGGAAAATCGACGCAGCGAGGGCGGCGTCCGCGTGGCCGCGGGTGAACACGTCGCAGAAGTGCTCGAGGCCGCCGGCGCCGCCGGACGCGATGACCGGGATGTTCACCGCGTTGGCGACCGCCGCCGTCATCTCGCAATCGAAGCCGGAGCGCGTGCCGTCGCGGTCCATCGATGTCAGCAGGATCTCGCCGGCGCCGCGCGACTGGGCCTCTCGCGCCCACTCGACCGCATCGCGTGCCGCATCCGACGTGCCGCTGCGAACGTAGACGGCAAAGCCGTCGCCGCGCCGCTTCGCATCGATCGCGACGATCACGGCCTGGCTGCCGTAGCGGCGGGCAAGGGTCGTGATCAGCGCCGGATTCTTCAACGCCGCGGTGTTGAGGCTCACCTTGTCCGCGCCCGCGTCCACCGCCGCCGCGGCATCGTCTTCCGAGCGGATGCCGCCGCCGACGGTCAACGGCAGGAAGATGCGGCGGGCGACGGCGCTGATGGTATCGGCGAGCGCCTGCCGGCTCTCGAGCGTTGCGGTGATGTCGAGGATGACGACCTCGTCGATCCCTTCGACGTTGTAGCGCGCGGCGAGCTCCGCCGGGTCGCCCGCGTGGCGAAGCTGCTGGAACTGGACGCCCTTCACGACCTGGCCGGCGCGGACGTCCATGCAGGCGATGATGCGCTTGGTCAGCACTCCGCCTCCGCGCGTCGCGCGACGACGGCCGGGCCGCGAGCCACGTCGAGGAAGTTGCGGATGATCTGAAGTCCCGCCTCGCTCGATTTCTCCGGGTGGAACTGTACGCCGAACACGTTGCCGCGCTCGACCACGGCGGCAAACGTCTCCGCGTGCGTGGTCGCGGCCACGCAGTCCGCGGTCACAGGCGCGGCATACGAGTGGGTGAAGTACACGTGAGCTCCCGGCTCGAGCCGCGAAAGGAGGCGACCGGTGAAGTTCCTGTGCCCGAGCGGCGCGGACCCTTCGGGTTCGCGAGGGACCGACAACCCGTTCCACCCGACATGCGGAATTTTCAAGCGCGCTTCCGCGTTGCCCTGAAGGCGCGTGACGCGGCCAGGCAGCACGCCGAGGCCCGGCACCTCGGGTGCTTCATCGCTGCCTTCGAACAGCCACTGCATGCCGAGACAGATGCCGAACAGCGGCGTGCCGCCGCGCACCGCGGCGCCGATGGCGTCGCGCCACGGGCCGACGAGCGCCGACGTCGCGGCGAAGTTGCCGACGCCGGGCACGATCATGGCGGAGCATCGCGCCAGCTCCTGCGGAGACGAGGGCGTGTCGTAGTCGGCGCCGAGCGAGGTCAGCGCCTTGCGCACGGACGTCAGGTTGCCGGCGCCGTAGTCGATGAGCGCGATCACAGCAGGCCTTTCGTGCTCGGGAGCATCCTGGCCAGCCGCGCGTCGCGGGCGCAGGCGACGCGCAGCGCGCGGGCGAACGCCTTGAACACCGCCTCGATGTGGTGGTGGCTCGACCGGCCGTAGAGCACCTTGAGGTGCACGTTCGCGCGCGCCCCCGACGCGAACCCCTCGAAGAAGTCGTGCACGAGCTCGGTCTGCAGGTCGCCGACCTTCTCGACCTTCACCTTCAGGTTCACCACCGCGTGCGGGCGGCCGCTCAGGTCGATCGCCGCGACGACGAGCGTCTCGTCCATCGGCATGATGAAGTAGCCGGCGCGGTTGATCCCCTTGCGGTCGCCGAGCGCCTCGAGCACCGCCTCGCCGAGCGTGATGCCGACGTCTTCGACCGTGTGGTGCTGATCGACGTCGAGATCGCCCTTCGCCTTGAGCGTCAGGTCGAAGCCGCCGTGCCGGGTGAACAGCTCGAGCATGTGGTCGAAGAAGCGGATCCCCGTCCGGACGTCGTAGCGTCCCTGGCCGTCGATCGTGAGCCGTCCCTTGATCTGCGTCTCGGTGGTTCGCCGGTCGAACGCCGCGGCCCGTGTCATCGCGCCTGCCTCGCCGCCACGACGGACTCCAGCGCCTCGATCGCCGAATTGGTGTGCTCGACCATCCCGGCCGTGATGCGCACGCAGCCGGGCGTCGCCGGATCCTTCGATCGATCGCGAACGTGAATCTTCCGCGCCGACAGCGCCTGGATGAACGGCGTGGTCTCGCCCACCTGGACCAGCACGTAGTTCGCCGCGCTCTCCCAGTAGTTGAGGCCGAGCCGCCGGCAGGCCGCGTAGAGCAGCTCGCGCGATTCGCGAACCTCCGCCGCATACCGCGGCAGGAACTCGGTGTCCTCGAGCGCCGCCTGCACCGCCGTGAGCGCGATGACGTTGATGTTGAACGGCAGCGTCACGTCGCGAACCGGCTGCAGCGCCGGCGGCTGGCCGATGACGATGCCGACGCGCATGCCGGCGAGGCCGTACGCCTTCGAGAACGTGCGCCCGACGAGGACGTTGGGATGGCGGGGCAGCTGCGGCAGGAAGCTTTCGCCGCCGAACTCGATGTAGGCCTCGTCTATCAACACGATCGCGTCGCGCGCAGCCTCGCTGATGCGCGCCAGGTCGGCGATGGAGATCAGCTGTCCCGTCGGGTTGTTCGGTGTGTTCAGGAAGATCATCCGCGTGCGCGGGGTGATGGCCCTGATCACCCGGTCGGTGGGGAAGCTGAGGTCGGGATTGGCGGGCACGCGCACGGACGTGGCACCGGCCGCGGCCGTCGAATTGGGATACGGGTCGAATGCCGGCGTCGGCACGATCGTCTCGGCGTCGTGCATGCGGGCCTTCGAGATGTGGCCGATCGCCGCCATCAGGATTCCCTCGTCGAGCCCGTTGGTCAGCAGTACCCACTCGGGATCGACCTCGAAGTACCTCGCAATCGTGAGCACCAGGCTCGGGTACGACGGGTAGGTGGAGATGTCGGTCGGCGTCAGCCGCTGGATCGCCTCGATGACGCGAGGCGAGCAGCCGCCCGTGTTCTCGTTGAGGTGGAGCCGCAGCCCCTCGCCGGGATCCGGATAGCCTTGAATCAGCATCATTTCTCGCGGCGGGTCCGCTTCCCTCGGGCGTCGTGAAGGGCCGCGGAACCCGCCCCACGTACGGCGAGACGCATCTCGATCGACCGTGCATGCCCCTCGAGCCCCTCGGCGCGCGCCAGCGCGATGACGCTCGGCGCGATGCGGCGGAGCCCTTTCGAGGTCAGCCGCTGAACGGTGATCTGGCGGACGAAGTCGGCCGCCGAGAGCCCGCCCCGCACCCTGGCCGCGCCTGCCGTCGGAAGCACGTGATTCGACCCGATCGCATAGTCGCCCGCGACCTGCGCCGACCACGGCCCGACGAACACGGAGCCGGCGTTCCTCACCTGTTTCGCCAGCCGCTCGTCGTCCACGACGAGATGTTCCGGCGCCGCCATGTTCGCGATCGCCATCGCCTCGCGGAGCGACGTCGTCACCACGATCGCGCCGTGCCTGGCGAGCGACTCGCGGGCGGGACCGGCAGAGGGCATCTGCCCGGCGACGGCGTTCGCGACGCGCGTCGCCAGCGTCCGGCTCGGCGTGACGAGCACCGCGCGGGCGTCGGGATCGTGTTCCGCCTGCGCGATCAGGTCGGCGGCAATCCAGTCCGCGGGCCCGCGCGCGGCGACCATCAGGATCTCCGTGGGACCGGCAAAGAAGTCGTTGCCGCAGTCCGCGGCGATCAAGGCCTTCGCGGAGGCGACGAACCGGTTGCCAGGACCGACGATCTTGTCCACGCGCGGCACCGACGCGGTGCCGTACGCCAGCGCGGCAATGGCCTGCGCGCCGCCGAGGCGGAACAGTCTCGACACGCCCGCTTCGAGCGCCGCGGCCATGACGGCCGGTTCCGGCCGCGGGCAGACGGCGACGACCTCGCCGACGCCGGCGGCTGCCGCGGGGATCGCGGTCATCAGCAGGGAGGAGGGAAGCGGGTACCTTCCCCCGGGCACGTAACAGCCGACGCGATCGAGCGGGACGATGCGTTGTTCGACGGTGACGCCACGGCCGACGCGCGTCTTCCACCCGCGCGGCACCTGCCGCTTCGCGACCGCCCGGATGTTCTTCGCGGCCGTGCGAATGGCCGCGCGCACGGGCGCCGGCACGGCGCGCGCGGCGGCCGTCATCTCCTTCCGGGAAATCTCGATGTCGCCGGCGAGACCGTCGTAGGTGCGCGCGTAGCGAAGGAGCGCCTCGTCGCCCTTCTCGCGGACGTCGCTGACGATCTCCGCCACGCGGCGATCGGTCTCCGCGTCGCGGACCCGTACCGGCGACAGCAGCTCGCGTACCGCGTCACGATCGGCCGCGTCGATGATTCTCACGTCACACTTTCAACTTTCAACTTTCAACTCACTTTTCCACTTTTCCACTTCTTCCACTTTTCCACTTTCACACGACGATCTTGTTGAGCGGGTATTCGACGATCCCCTGCCCGCCGGCAGCCTTCAGCTTCGGGATCAGATCGCGGACCGTCCGCTCCTCGATGATCGTGTTGACCGCGACCCAGTCCTCGTCGCTGAGCGACGAGATGGTCGGGCGCTGCAGCGCGGGCAGCTGCGCGAGGACCTTGTCGAGGTCGGAGCGGCGGACGTTCAGCATCAGGCCGACGCGCCCCTGCGCCTCGATGGCGGCGCGGAGCAGCAGCGCGATGTTGTCGATCTTCGTCTTCTTCCAGGCATCCGCAAGCGCCTCGTGGTTGACGATCAGCTGGGTGTTGGATTCGAGAACCGTGTCGAGGATGCGGAGGCGGTTCGCGCGCAGCGTCGAGCCGGTCTCCGTCGCTTCGACGATGGCGTCGGCGAGCACGGGAGGCTTCACCTCGGTCGCGCCCCAGGAGAATTCGACGCGCTTGACCGGCACCTTCAGCCTCTCGAAGTAGCTGCGCGTCACCTGCACGAGCTCGGTGGCAATCGTCGCGCCCGCGAAATCGGCCGGCGAGCTGAAGCGCGAATCCTCCGGCGCCGCGAGCACCCAGCGCACCTTGCCGAAGCTCTGTTTCGAGTAGACGAGATCCGCGAGGCTGACGACGCACGTGTGCGAGTCGCGTCCGAGCGTGTGCTCCGAGACCCAGTCGAAGCCCGTGAGCCCTGCATCGAGCACGCCTTCGCAGACGTAGCGCGTCATCTCCTGCGCGCGAATCAGCATGCACTCGATCTCGGGATCGTCGATCGTCGGGAAGTACGACCGCGTGCTGACGTAGATGTTGAAGCCGGCGCGGGCGAACAGCTGGACGGTCGCGTCCTGCAGCGACCCCTTCGGAATGCCGAGTCGAAGCTTCATGGAATCGTCACGCCCTCCGCG
The DNA here is from genome assembly GCA_035635535.1 of Vicinamibacterales bacterium. GTDB lineage: Bacteria > Acidobacteriota > Vicinamibacteria > Vicinamibacterales > UBA2999 > Gp6-AA40. The sequence continues at coordinate 10,419 of DASQAX010000044.1, forward strand.
CGCTGGAAGAAGCAGGTGCGCTCGCCGGTGTGGCAGACGTTCCCGCCGCCGAGCCGCTCGGCCTTCACGAGGACCGTGTCCTCGTCGCAGTCGATGAGCACGTCGCGCACGGCGAGCTTGTTGCCGGAGGTCTCCCCCTTGGTCCACAGCGTGTTGCGCGTGCGGCTGTAGAAGGTGACGTACCCGGTCCGCTTCGTGATGTCCCAGGCTTCCTGGTTCATGAAGCCGACCATCAGCACCTCGCCGCTGGCGTGGTCCTGCACGACCGCCGGTATCAATCCATCGAGCTTCGAAAAATCCATATCGTCCCTGTACAACGAAAAACCCCGCCAACTGCCGGCGGGGTCTGCGCTTGCGTCTGGTGCAGCTCTTGGTCCGAGTGTCCTTTTACGCGCGCAGTCCTGCCGGCCGGTCACGGTGGCCGTGGTGATGGTGGACGTGCACGTGCGCGAGGACCCGGACCATTGAGGTGGGAAGCCTATCAAAATGCATGGACGAGGCGCAACCACCGCCTCGTTCAGGAGCTTTTGGCGATCATGACCTCTGTCGACTTGATGATCGCCAGCGCCTCCTCCCCTCGCCGCAGCTTCAGCTCGTCGACCGCGTCGCGGGTGATGACCGCCGTCAGCCGCTGGTCGCCAATCCGCAGCCGCACCTGCGCGAGCAGCCCGTCCGCCCGGACCTCTTCGACGATGCCGCGCAGCTGGTTGCGGCCGCTGATCGACACGAGCATCCCGACCGCACGCGGACGGCGCGTGCCGCGCGCGGGCGGCGTTTTCCCCTGCGATGCCAGCATCCGGTCGATCTCGGCGTCGGCGATCCGGTGATGTCCGCCGCCCGTGCGGACGGTCCGCACCGTGCCCTTGTAGATCCACTGCTTCAGCGCGGAATAGCTGACGCCGAGCCGCTCGGCCGCGGCGCGAACGGTCAGGAGCGCCATTATCGTGAGACCTTGAACAGATGAAATCCGTGTACCATATCGACCTGAATCATACTAAATTACCTACGAAATGAACCTCCTCCTTCGGCGGCTCGTGCTCGCGGCGGCGTGCGTCGCGACGGCGCTGGCGCCTCGCGCGGATGCGCAGGGCCGGGCGGCGAACCGGCAGGTCGTCGTCTCCGCGGCGGTCAGCCTCAGCGAAGTGCTGCAGCAGCTCGCACCGGCGTACCAGGCAGCGACCGGCAACCGTCTCGTGCTCAACGTCGCCGCCTCCAACACGCTGGCGCGCCAGATCTCGTTCGGCGCCGGCGTCGATCTCTTCATCAGCGCGGACGAGGCGCAGATGAACGGTGTCGCCGCGTATATCGATCCGGCGAGCCGCGTGGACCTGGTCGGCAACCAGCTCGCGATTGCGGTCCCGGACGACCGCCCGAGGGCGATGTCGTCCGCGCGCGACCTCCTCGACCCGGCGATCCGGCGGGTCGCGATTGGCGATCCCGCCGCGGTGCCTGCCGGCGTGTACGCGAGACAGTACCTGCAGACGCTCGGCGTCTGGCCCGACCTCTCATCGAAAATCGTTCCAGCGGGCAGCGTGCGGCTCGCGCTCATGGCGGTGGAGAGCGGCGCGGCCGACGCCGCCATCGTCTATCACACTGACATGGCGACCGCCGCCCACGCGCGTGAGGCGCTCCTGATTCGATCCGCGGAGGGACCGCGCATCGTGTACCCCGCGGCGATCGTGCGCGCGGGCAAGAATCAGGAAGGGGGCCGCCGCCTCCTCGCGTTCCTTCGATCGCCGGACGCCATAGCCGTCTTCACGCGCGCCGGCTTCATCGCGCCGGTCGCGGCGCGGAACTGAGCCCGCGTGAGCGCCGAGATTCGCGACATCGCGATCTTCACGACCCTTGCCGCGCTGGCCGCGACGGCGGTGATGCTCGTGCCGGGCGTCGCGGTCGCCTGGCTGCTCGCGCGGCGCCAGTTCCCGGGCAAGTCGATCGTCGAGACCCTCGTCTCGCTTCCGCTGGTGATGCCGCCGGTGGCGACCGGCCTGATGCTGTTGTGGCTCTTCAGCCGGCGAGGCCCGATCGGCGGGCTGCTCGCGCGTCTCGGGATCGACATCGTCTTCACTCCGGCGGCGGTCGTGATTGCGATGGCCGTGATGGGATTGCCGCTGCTCGTCCGCACCGCGCGCGCGGGGTTCGAGCAGGTGACGCGGCGCTACGAGCAGATCGCGGAAACGCTGGGCGCCGGCCCGTGGCGGGTCTTCTCGACCGTGACGCTTCCGCTCGCCGCGCGCAACATCCTCGCCGGCGCGACGCTCGGCTTCTCGCGCGCGCTCGGGGAATTCGGCGCCACCATCGTCGTGGCCGGCAGCATTCCCGGGCGCACGCGAACGCTGGCCGTCGGCATCTACAGCTTCACGGAGAACGGCCAGGACCGGCAGGCAGCCATGCTGCTCGCGATCTCCGTGTCCATCGCGTTCGTGGCCGTGCTCGCGTCGAACCGCCTGGCGAAGGAAGCGTAGTTGGCGGCCTTCGATCTCGATTTCACGTTGCACCAGGGCGAGTTCACGCTCGCCTTTTCGGTGAAGGTCGAGGCGCGGGCGCTGGCGCTGTTCGGCGCGTCGGGCTCGGGCAAGACGTCGGCCCTCGAAGCCGTCGCGGGGCTGCGAACGCCGCGGCGCGGCACGATTGCGGTCAACGGCCGCGTGCTGTTCGATTCGGACCGCCACCTCAACACGTCCGTCCGGAGCCGGCGCACGGGGTACGTGCCGCAGGACATCCTGCTGTTCCCGCACCTGAACGTCCGGGAGAACGTCGTCTATGGATTGCGGGAGGGCAACCGTCCGGACCTGCGGGTCCTCGTGGAGCTCCTGGAGCTGTCACCGCTGATGGACCGGCGGGTCGGGTCGTTGTCGGGCGGGGAGCGCCAGCGGGTCGCGATGGCGAGGGCGCTCTACTCGGGTCCCGACGTGCTGCTGTTCGACGAGCCGCTGGCGGCCGTCGATCTTCCACGCCGCCGCCGGATCGTCGACGCGCTGCTCGGCATCCGCGACGAGCTGTCGGTGCCGCTCATCTACGTGACGCATCTTCCCGAAGAAGCGCTGACCGTTGCCGACTGGGCGCTGCTGATCGACAACGGCCGCATCGCCGCGTCCGGTCCGCCGCGAGACGTGATGCCCTCCGACTAAATTTAACGCGAGCCTGACAAGGCTCGCCCCACGATTGGAGGGTGGCGATGACCGGGCATGCGGTGGTGATCGCTGGAGGCGGTCCGACGGGACTGATGCTGGCGGGCGAGTTGGCGTTGGCGAAGGTCGACGTCGCCATTGTCGAACGGCGCGCCAACCAGGACGTCCCGGGCAGGCGCGCAGGCGGCCTGCATTCACGCACGATCGAGGTGCTCGATCAGCGTGGAATCGCGGATCGCTTCCTCTCGCAGGGGAAGGTCATGCAGGTCGCGGGCTTCGCGATGGTCCCTCTCGACATCAGCGACTTTCCGACTCGCCACAACTACGGGCTCGCGCTGCGGCAGGAGCACATCGAGCGCATCCTCGCCGACTGGGTCTCCGAGCTGAAGGTACCGATCCATCGCGCGTTCGATGTGACGGGCTTTACCCAGGACGACACCGGCGTCGACGTCCAGCTGGGAGAGGGCCGTTCGTTGCGAGCGAAGTACCTCGTCGGATGCGACGGCGGTCGCAGCCTGATCCGCAAGAAGGCGGGTATCGCCTTTCCGGGATGGGACCCGTCCATCAGCTACTTGATTGCCGAGGTCGCGACGACCGAAGAGCCGGCGTGGGGCATCCGTCGTGACGAAAGGGGCATCAACGCCCTCGGCAAACTCGAGGACGGGAAGCGAGCAGGAGTGGTGTTGAACGAGCGGCACGTCGTGCAAGGCGACGAGCCGACTCTCGACGACCTCCGCCAGGCGCTCATCGCCGTGTACGGGACGGACTTCGGTGCTCACGACGTCACGTATCTCTCGAGGTTCACCGATGCGGCCCGGCAGGCGGCGTCCTACCGGGATCGACGTGTGCTCCTGGCCGGCGACGCGGCGCACGTGCATTCCCCGGCAGGCGGACAAGGGCTCAACATCGGTGTCCAGGACGCCGTGAACCTGGGATGGAAGCTGGCCCAGGTGGTCCAAGGCACTTCGCCGGAGAGCCTGCTCGACACCTACCAGGCCGAGCGGCACCCGATCGGTGCGCGCGTGCTCAAGACCACCATGGCGGCAACGGCGCTCAACCGCGGCGACGAACGGACGAACGCATTGCGCGAGACCATGTCCGAGCTGTTGAAGATGGACGAGCCTCGCAAGCGATACGCCGCGATGATGTCCGGTCTGGACATTCGCTACGACCTCGGCACGGGACACCCGCTGCTCGGACGCCGCATGCCCGATCTCGATCTGGTCACCCCCAACGGCCAGCTGCGGGTCTTCGCTCTCCTGCACGATGCCCGACCGGTACTGCTCAATCTCGGTGAGCCCGGGGGCTTCGACATCACTCCATGGGCAGATCGCGTTCAGCCTATCGACGCCAGATATGTCGGTACGTGGGAGCTTCCGGCAATCGGGGCGGTCCCTGCTCCCACCGCCGTGTTGATTCGGCCCGACGGATATGTGGCCTGGGTGGGAGACATGACCCAGCCGGGGCTCGCTGACGCGCTAACCACCTGGTTCGGACCGCCTGCTACGGCGTAGCGCACCGGTTTCCAGGATCGACAATCGCCTCCGCCTCGATTTCGACCAGCATGTCCGGATCGATCAACTTTCTGACCTCGACCATCGACGTCGCCGGCCGGATGTCGCCGAAGAACTCGCCGCGCGCGAGTAGCCGACGATTGGCTCCCACGGACGGCCGCTGGAGATGTTTTGACGCATCCCCGGATGTTATGCTCAACCCGTGAAACGACAGATTGCTTACGCCGTCGTCGCCGCGTGCGCCCTCCAGCTCGCGGCGTGCCGCCAGGCCGACGGGCCGATGCCCGCGGCGACCGCCTCGACACCCAACGAGCTCGGAGACATCAACCGCGACCTGCAGAACCTCGCGAGCGGCGATCCCTCGGGGACGAAGGACCTGAGCGACGACATCAGTCATTACGCCGAGGGGCCCAGCGGCGGCCCGGCCGCGGCCGCGGAACTGTCGCGCCGGCTCGGCGAGGCGCTGACGGGCAAGACGTTCAAGCTCGCGCAGGCGATGCCGGTCGCGAATACGTGCTGGGTGGCGGTCTCCGCCCGCCAGTTGAGCGAGAAGCAGATCGAGGCGCTGCAGAACGAGATGAAGTCGGGGTTGATGTCGCTCGGCGCCAACGAGCAGGAGGCGCAGAACGTGGCCGACCAGGTTGGTGTCGTCCAGCAGGCGGTGACGGGCCGTCACCGCCGCTGGTACGAACTAGTGTAG
>DASQAX010000045.1:0-3115 GCA_035635535.1 Vicinamibacterales bacterium
GGCAGAAAGAACCGCACCGGCCCGTCCATGGCGTTGAGGCGCTCGCCGATCCAGCGGCCGATGCGGTCGTTCTCTTCCGCGGTCGTGCGCATCAGCGTGACCTGCGGATTGTGAACGTGCAGCTTGCGACCACGGTGGCGCTCGGGGATGGTGTCGGGCGCTCCGAAATTGACCATATCGAGCGCGCCGACCGCGCCGACGTAAGGGATGCGGGTGCGAATTATGGCGCCGAAACGATCCTCGGTCGCTGGGAACACGCCGCCCATCAGCAGATCGCAGACTTCCGTAGTCGTGATGTCGATCACCCCCGCCAGGAGGCCGGAATCGACCAACTTTTCCATCGAGCGGCCGCCGACGCCGGTGGCATGGAAGACGAGGCACTCGTAATCGCCGCGCAGTGCTGCCGCGATATGCTGCACGGCGGGCGTTGTGACGCCGAACATCGTCAGGCCGACCGCCGGCAGATTGGGGCTCAACTCGCGGGCATTCGCCGCGCGCTCGTCGAGCCGTGCCTTCACCATGCCGACGAGGGCGTTGGCGCCGTTGGCGAGCACCTGGCGCGAGATCGAGTTCAGTCCCTGCACGTCGGTGACCGAGTACATCATGGTGATGTCGGCGTGTCCGACATAGGGCGCGACATCGCCCGAGGCGACCGAGGAGATGATGAGCTTGGGCACGCCGATCGGCAGCGCGCGCATGCCCGGTGCCACCAGCGAAGCGCCGCCGGACCCGCCGGCGGAGATCACGCCGACGATGTCGGCCTGGCGGCGCAGCCAGTTGGCGAAGGCCTCGGCCATTGCCGTTACCGAGGTGCCGCGATCCGGGCCGAACACGGCGCCGCCCCCGCGCGCGTGGTTGAGGGCTATTTCCTGGGCGGAGACGTCGCAGGACGAGGGCTTGCCACTGGTCGAGACATCGACGAGGCGCGCACGCAACCCGCTGCCGCCGACGATGTCGCGGATGAATCTGAGCTCCTCGCCCTTGGTATCCAGCGTGCCGACGACGAGCACGGTCGGTGGTCCGGCGCTTCGCGCCGCTTCCGCGTCGCGCCGCGGCCGCGCGGCCTCCTGGAGCCGCAACACGCCGCTCGAAAGCGTTCGCGCGCTGGACTCGATGCGCGCGATCGGCGCGGGCTGCGACCACCGGGTCGGCGGTGTCGGATTGGAAATATAGACGCGCTTCGGCGCCAAGCTCAGCGAGCGCGGGGAGGCCGAGCCTGCCGCGGCGGCGTCTTTCACCTCGGCATCGATCTCGAGCTCGGCTTGCGCATGACGTCCAACGCCAAGCAGACGCTGTTGCAGGTCGCGGTCGGAGGCAAGGCGCGAGGATTCGATGAGGCGATTGACGCGGCCATTGACCATGATTGCGACGTTCTTTGAGACCGCCGTCGCCACCCCGATATTCTGCTCGATAACGAGCACCGCAATGTCAGCCTCCTCGCCCAAGCCCACCAGCATCTCCTCGACCTGGGCAACGATGACGGGCGCCAGCCCTTCGGTCGGCTCGTCCATGATCAGGAGACGCGGATTGGTCACCAGCGCGCGCGCGATCGCCAGCATCTGCTGCTCGCCGCCGGAGAGCTGGGCGCCGCCGTTGTTCTTGCGCTCGGCTAACCGGGGGAATGTGTCGTAGATGCGCTCGACGGTCCAGGCGCCGCGCCGCATGCCCGCGGTCATGTGCAAGTGCTCATCGACGGTGAGCGAGCGCCACAGGCGCCGCCCTTGCGGCACGTAACCAACGCCAAGCCGGGCGACCTGCGCAGGTTGCAACGACAACAACTCCTCGCCGCGCATGCGCACCGAACCGCCGGTCGCGCGTACCAGCCCCATGATCGTCTTACAGAGCGTCGTCTTGCCCATGCCATTGCGGCCGACGACGGCAAGCACACCGGAGTCGAGCGTCAGGTCGACGCCTTGCAGCGCGTGCGAGCGACCGTAATAGACGTCGAGGCCTCTGACCTCGAGGATCGGTGCGGTGCGGCGGGGGTCAGCCATATCTTCCTCCAAGATCATGGCCGCCTCCGAGATAAAGCTCCTGAACCTCGGGATCGGATTCGATTTCCTGCGGTGGTCCCTCCTTGAAGATGCGGCCATTGTGCATCATCGTCACGCTCTCGACGACGCGCAGGGCGACGTCCATGTCGTGCTCGATGATGATATAGCCGATATGGCCGGGCAGAGCCGCCAGGATTTCCACGAGTTCACCGCGCTCGGTCGGCGACAGACCGGCGGCCGGTTCGTCGAACAGGATGAGGCGCGGCGCCCCGGCAAGTGCAAGCGCGATTTCCAGCTGGCGCTGCTGACCGTAGGCGAGTTCGGCAACGCGCCGCTCCTTTACCGCCGTCAGATGCACCGCCTGGACGAGATCGTCGGCCGATTGCATCAGCGCGTCGTTGATGCGCGACCGGATCGGCGAGAAGCGGCTGCGCGAAACGCCACAGCAGGCAAGGTAGACGTTGTCGTGAACGGTAAGCCCTGGGAACAGGGCGGAAATCTGATAGGTACGCCGAAGGCCGCGGCGGATGCGCTCAAAGGGCGGAAAGTTGGTCACGTCCTCGCCGAAAAAACGGATCGTGCCGGAGGTCGGCGGAAAATCGCCGGTGATGCAGTTGAACAGCGTGGTTTTCCCCGCACCGTTGGAGCCGAGTACCGCGCGCCGCTCGCCGGGGCGCACCGTCAGCGTGACGTCCGTCAGCGCCGCGAGCGCGCCGAAAAGCCGCGTCACGCCGCGCAATTCCAGCGCGGCTCCGGCGCCGACTGTTGAAAGGCGATGCGCGACGCTATCCATGGCCGTGGTCTCCGCCCGGCTCCGACTGTCCTGACCCGGCTCGACGGCGCCAGCGCTCCCAAAGCCCGACAACGCCGTCCGGGGAGAACAGCACGATGACGAGGAAGCCGAGACCGATGAGCAGGCGGAAGCGATTGCCGTCGAGCCCGATCGCAACCAGAAAATCCAGCGTGAACGTGCGCAGCAGGACAAAAATCCGGGCGCCGATGAATGGACCGATCGGACGGGTGATGCCGCCGACGACGGCGATGATGAGAATGTCGATGGCGCGTTCGACCCCGACCGAGCCCGGCGAGATCTGTCGGTAGTTCCAGACCTGCAAGACGCC
>DASQAX010000046.1:0-1849 GCA_035635535.1 Vicinamibacterales bacterium
GCGCCGTACTGCAGCCCGAACGGGCCGCGCGCGTGCTTGGTGTCGTCCGCTTCGGCTGTCTTGACGCCGTTGAGCGTGATCACCATGTGCGATCCCTGGGCGCGAATCTCGTACGTGTTCCACTTGCCGCCCGCCTTGATCGGTGTCGCGACCTTCGCCACGTTGACGATAGCGCCGGTGCCGTAGGTCGGATCGGGCCGCGTGTCGAAGATGTTCACCTCGTAGCACGCCTCGGCGCCCGGCATCTGCGGATTGGCGCAGCGGATGAAGATGCCGCTGTTGGCCGGCGTGTCCACCCAGAACTCCGCCTTGATCTCGAAGTCGCCGTACGACTGCTTGGTGACGAGATAGCCGCCCATCCCCTTGTCGGCCTGGACGACGCCGTCCACGATCGTCCAGTTCGCGTCGCCGACCTTGTTGAAGGCATCCAGGTTCTTGCCGTCGAACAGCGTCGTAAATCCGCCGCCGCGCTGCGCGGACAGCGTGAGCGACGCCGCGAGGACGAGGGTCAACACGACGAAGCGTTTCATAACCGCCTCCTCCAGGCGGACCTGAAGGTCCGCCTCTACGTCTCCGCCCTTATTTCAACGAACTCGCGACCGAGGCGAGCGCGGCGCTCGCGCACTTCTCGTCGCCTTCCTGGTTGGGGGAACCGCTGATGCCGATCGCGCCGATGGTGTCGTTGCCGACGTTGATCGGCAGGCCGCCGCCGAGCGGGATGATGTCCACGAGGTACCGCTGGCCCGAGAGATCGGTGGGGCCGTTGGTGCGCTTGGCCACCTCCATCGACGGCACCTTGAAGGTGCGCGACGTGTACGCCTTGCGCCGTGCGAGGTCCGCGTTGTGCGGGTTCGCCGTGTCGGCGCGCAGCAGCACCTTCAGGTCGCCGGCGCGATCGACGACCGCGGCCGTCACGTCGTAGCCGTCGGCCTTGCACTGCGCCATCGCGGCGTTGGCGACCTGCAGCGCGAGCTGGAGCGAGATGTTGCGCTCGGTGAGGATCTGGCCATGGGCAACCATCGGCACCGCGCCGGCAAGCGCCGCGGCCACGAGCACGGTCTTGAGCTGCACGTTCCGCCTCCTTTGTGTGGAAAGGCGACCGCCATGATAGCGCAGGCCGCCGCTCGCGCTTCAGCGGCCGAGCACCCTGGCCAGGGCGATTGGCGTGAACACGAGGACCGGCGACCGGTCGTCGCCAAACCACAGGTGGACGTCCCCTGCCACCACCCGCGCGTTCGGCATCGGCTGCCGATGGGCGTCCGCCGGCCAGGGCGTCCGCAGCTCGATCGCAATCGCGTCCTGGACGTCGCTGAGGGCGCTCAAGACGACCGACGCAATGTGGGCCGGCGACTCGCCGAGGCTTTCGAGGAGGAACCCGATGGCAGTGCCGCCGACGACGCGGCCTTCGTGGGTCACCTGGAGGGAGCCGTCGCGGTCCTCGATCGAGAACCCGTCAGGCACGTCCCGGGCAAGCGACTTCGTCAGCGCTGCACTCAGGCGCACGGCGAGATCGCCGCGCTCCGGCGCCGGCTCCGACGGGTGCCGGTCGTCCAGCCGATCCATCGACAACCGCAGCGTCGCGACCGTGCGGATGTTGAACTGTCCGTCGATGTTGTCGATGTCGACGAGACTGCCTTCGGAGATGCCGAGCTGCTCGGCAAGCCAGGGCTTGATCGTGATGATCAGAAACTGGTCGTCGGAGGTCGCGATGCGCCCCGCCGCCGGCGCGAGCGCCGCGCCGCCGGCGGCGAGCGGAATGCGCAGCGTCAGCTCGCCGTTGAGGCGTTCAACGGGCCCGGTCAGCGAGACGGAGCCCTGTGTCTTCTGTTCGCCGGCGTCAGGCATGCTT
>DASQAX010000047.1:0-7220 GCA_035635535.1 Vicinamibacterales bacterium
ACTTCGATTTCGCGCGCGCCGCGTCGAGCTCGCGGACGAGGTCGTCGAGCACGGGATCGAGCGAGCGATCGCTTCCCGCGCGAAGCGCGGTCAGGCGCGCGATGACGCGTTCCAGGTGCGCGGGGAGACTCGATCGCGGACCGGCGGGGTCCGCGGCCCCATCGGATCCCGGCTCCCGGATCCCGGCTCCCGGCCCGCTCACGCTCACACCAACCGCCCGCCGCCATTGGTCGAACACGTCGAGCACGTCCGCTTCGCAGAACTCGACGCGCACGGGACGGCGGCGCGCCCCTTTCGAGTAATACCGCTCGAAATAGCGGTCGATGCCGCGCATCGCGAGCTTCAGCGGAATGCCGCGCTCCGCCCAGCCGCAGACCTGCTCGAAGGCGGGGCCGACGATGCGAATCAGGTGGCCGTCGTTCTTGCGGCAGAGATACGACTCGATCTCCCGGCAGTAGTCCTGCTCGCCGTCCGTCACGGCAGCCAACGGACCTCGCCGGAAATCACACGAACGATCTGATGGCCGACGCGAACCAGCAACGCGCCGCTCGAGTCGATGTCGTGCGCGATGCCGCGCCGCGCGCCGCGTTCCGCGTCCCATTCCACCGTTCGGCCCATGTGCCGCGCCGCGCGTGCGCGCCACGCGCTCAGCACGGCCTCGCTCGCGCCGCGCTGCAGCATCTCGTATCGATGCGCGAGCGTGGCCAGGCACTCGGCGAGCACCAGCCCTCGATCGACGCCGCGGCCAAGCTCGTCTTCGATGGAGGTCGCGCGGGCGGCCACATCGGGCGGATATGCGGCCGGGCGAAGGTTGATGCCGAAGCCGACGACGACGTGGTCGCCCGCGGCGGACGATCCGGTTTCAGCCAGGATGCCCGCGAGCTTGCGCGAGCCGGCGTAGACGTCGTTCGGCCATTTCACGCACGGGCTCAACCCCGTCGCGGCCTCGATGCCCTCGGCCACGGCGACACCCGCGGCAATCGTGATCAGCGGAAGGACCTGCGGAGGCGGCCGCAGGATGGCGGAGACGTACAGGCCGGCGCCCGGCGGCGATGCCCAGCTCCGTCCGCGACGGCCGCGTCCCGCCGATTGCGCGTTGGCCGCGACGACGAACCCTTCGGGCGCGCCTCCGTCGGCCGCCGCCATCGCGACGTCGTTGGTCGACGCGACCTGCTCGTGCCAGCAGAGGCGATGCGCGAAGGGACCCAGCCGTCCCGCCGCTCGCGCGAGCGCCTCGTCGATCTCGCCGGGCACGGAGAGTCCTCCACAAACGGCTTCCGACTCCATTTACGCCGGTTCGATCTCGAAGCTCAGGTCCGCCGCCGGCGCCGAATGCGTCAGCGCGCCAATCGACACGTAGTCCGCGCCGGTCGCGGCGAGCTCGCGCATCCGCTGCAGCGTCACGCCGCCGGAGATCTCGGTCTTCGCGCGGCCGCGGCATCGCCGCACGGCCTCGATGATTTCCTCGGTCGACAGGTTGTCGAGCAGGACGATGTCCGCGCCCGCCTCGAGCGCCTCGTCGACCTGCGTGAGACTCTGCGCCTCGACCTCGGTCGGCATGTCCCGGTTCGCCTTCCGCATCGTGGCCACCGCCCCGCCGACGCTCCCCGCGAGACGGACGTGGTTGTCCTTGATCAGGATGCCGTCGTCCAGGCCGTTGCGATGGTTCACCCCGCCGCCCGCGCGCACCGCGTACTTCTCCAGCGCCCGCAGAATCGGCGTCGTCTTGCGCGTGTCGAGCACGACGATCCGGCCGTCGGCGACGTCCACGAACTGGCGGGTCATCGTCGCGATGCCGCAGAGCCGCTGGAGGAAGTTGAGCGCGGTGCGCTCGGCCGTGAGCAGCGCGGCCGCCTGGCCGCGGATCTCGGCCACCTGGCTTCCGCGCTCGCACCGTTGCGCGTCCCGGCAGGTGATCGTGATCTGCGCCGCGGGGTCGAGCTGACGAAACGTCTCCGCGGCGATGTCCACGCCGGCCATCGTGCACGTCGACTTGGCGACGATCACCCCGCGGGCCTTCTGCTCGCGGTCGATGATCGCCTCCGTCGTCACGTCGCCCCACCCGAAATCCTCGGCGAGCGCCCGCCGCACGAGCTCCCGGTAGGCTCCCGGGTCCAGCGGTTCGAACGGAACGGGCTTCACGCCGCCGGTTCCTCCGCGAACTCGAGCTGCGGCTCGGTCACGTCGCCGAAGTGCAGGTCGCGGATGTGCGTCGCCGCCTGGAAGTCGCGCGACGCCGGACCGAGTCCCGAGAACGCCGCGGGCAGCACGGCCTTGTTGATCACGGCCTTCGTCGGCTTCTTCAGCAGCGACTTGATGCGGCGCACCTCCGCGAGCGCGCCCTGCGTCGCCTCGCGCACGGCGAGCGCGCCCTCGTCCGCGCCGCTGATGGAGGCCACGACCTCCGCCGCCGTCGGCCACGTGGACGAGTGCACCGACCCCGGACGCCACCACGACCAGACTTCCTCCGTCACGAACGGGAGAAACGGTGCGAAGAGCCGCAACAGCGTCGAGAGGGCGACGAGCATGGCGCTGTTGGCCGATGCCGCGCCCTCGCTTCCGAAGTCACCGTAGCGCCGGCCCTTCACGAGCTCGAGATAGTCGTCACAGAACGCCCAGAAGAACGTCTCGGTCCGCTCCAGCACGCGCGCGTAGTCGTACGCCTCGAGATGACCGGTGCATTCATCCACGAGCCTGGCCAGCGCCGTCAGCATGCCGCGGTCGAGCGGTTCACGTATCGGGCCGCGTGGCTCCGCCTGCAACAAGGCGAACCGCGCGGCGTTCAGCATCTTGATGGCCAGCCGGCGGCCGACCTTCATCTGCGCGGGATCGAATACCGCGTCGCCGCCCGGACGCGCCGAGGCCGCCCAGTACCGGACGCCGTCCGACCCGTGCTCCTGCAACAGGGAAAACGGCGTGACGACGTTCCCCTTCGACTTCGACATCTTCTTGCGATCGGGATCGGTGATGAATCCCGAGATCGCCACATCCGTCCAGGGCAGCGTCCCGTGCCCCAGCTGCGCGCGAAGCACGCTCGTAAACAGCCACGTGCGGATGATGTCGTGTCCCTGCGGCCGCAGGTCCATCGGAAACACGCGTGCGAAGAGATCGTCGTCGGCCAGCCACCCACTCACGACTTGCGGGGTCAGCGACGAGGTGGCCCACGTATCCATCACGTCGGGGTCGGCGGCAAAGCCATTCGGCTTGCCGCGCTGATCCGCCGAGTAGCCGTCGGGGACGTCGGTCGACGGGTCGATCGGCAGGCGCGATTCGTCCGGCAGGATCAGGCGCGCGTAGTCCAGGCCGCCGTCGCCACGAACCGGGTACCAGATCGGAAACGGCACGCCGAAGAACCGCTGACGGCTGACGCACCAGTCGCCGGTCAGCCCGTTCACCCAGTTCTCGTACCGATGGCGCATGTATTCCGGGTGCCACCGCAGCTCGCGTCCCCGCGCGAGCAGCTGCTCCCGGAACTCCATCGTCTTGACGAACCACTGGCGGCTCGTGATGATCTCGAGCGGCCGATCGCCCTTCTCGTAGAACTTGACCGGGTGCGTGATGGGACGCGGCTCTCCGATCAGATCGCCCGACTGACGCAGCTGCTCGACGATCACGGCGCGTGCCTTCGACGGCTGCAGGGTGGCGAGCTGGTCGTACGCGTTCTGGGCGCGCGCCGGATCCGTTGATTCCCAGCCGGGCTGCCCCCATGTGATCGGGCGAAACGCGCCGGTCGGCTGGATCACCGCGCGCACGGGCAGCGACAGCTCGCGCCACCAGGTCACGTCCGTGATGTCGCCGAAGGTGCAAATCATCGCGATGCCGCTTCCCTTTTCCGGGTCGGCCAGCGCATGAGCCTTCACGGGCACCTCGGCGCCGAACAGCGGCGTGACGACGTTCTTCCCGAACAGCGGCTTGTATCGCTCGTCGTCGGGGTGCGCGACGAGCGCCACGCAGGCAGGTATCAGCTCCGGCCTCGTCGTCTCGACTTCAACGTACGTGGGGCGGGTTCCGTCGCCGACTGAATCCCGCGGCGACGGACCCGCCGGGTCCTGCGACGGCGGACCCGCCATCCCCTGCCCCGCCAGACCGAACCGAATACGGTGGTACGCGCCCGGCTGCTCGCGGTCCTCGAGCTCCGCCTGCGCGACCGCCGTGCGGAAGTCGATATCCCACAGCGTGGGCGCCTCGATCTGGTACGCGATGCCGCGCGCGAGCAGACGCAGAAACGCCGCCTGCGACACGCGCTGCGATCGTTTGTCGATGGTCGCATAGGTCATCGACCAGTCCACCGACAGGCCGAGGTGACGCCAGAGGTCTTCGAACGCCTTCTCGTCCTCGGCCGTCAGCCGATCGCACAGCGCGATGAAATTCGGGCGCGAGACGGGAATCGGGTGCTTCGCGGGTTTGTCCGGCGGCTGGAACGACGGGTCGTACGGCAGCGACGGGTCGCACCGCACGCCGTAGTAGTTCTGCACGCGCCGCTCGGTCGGCAGCCCGTTGTCGTCCCATCCCATCGGATAGAACACCGCCCGTCCGCGCATCCGCTGAAAGCGCGCGATGACATCCGTGTGCGTGTAGGAGAAGACGTGCCCGACGTGCAGCGAGCCGCTGACGGTCGGCGGCGGCGTGTCGATGGAGTACACCTCGGCGCGCGGACGGCTGCGATCGAAGCGGTAGGTGCCCGCCTCCTGCCAGCGCGCGTTCCATTTGTCCTCGAGGCCTTCGAGCGCGGGCTTGTCGGGAAGGTCGATCGGATGGCTGGCGTCAAACGCGTCAGACATTCTCAGTAGTGTAGTCGCCCCCTGATGCGATCGATTTCCTCGCGGACGAGCCGTTCCGCAACGCTCGACACGATCTCCCTGACCATCGCCTGCATCTGTTCGGACGAACCGAGCGCGAGCTTCTGGACCACGCGCCTGGCGACGTCGTCGATCATCGTGTCGGTGACGGCAATCGAGGACGACCCGTTGCCCGCGAGCCGCGGCATGGCGGCGCCGGGCTCTCCCTGTTCCGCGGCCAGCATCGCGGTGAAGGCATCGGCGATGATGCTGCGCCCCGAGGGCCCCTCGACGTGGCTCGGGGCAGGCCCCTCGACGCCGCCCGGGGCAGGAATCACGGGCGGAGGAGGCGCGGCTGTCAGCGTCGGCGTGGCGTCGGGCGGCTCGATTGGTGGCCCCTGGACCCTGCTCGTGGCAGGCCCCTCGACGTAGCTCGGGGCGACCGGCGGCGACGTGAAAGTCTCGATGTCGAAGTCGATGTCAACGCTCTCCGGGCCCGGCGGCATGCCCGCGAGCAGGTCGTCGAGCGTCGGCACGCGCGCCGCCTGGTCGGTCTGAATCGCGTCGATGCCCGCGAACGGATCCGTCACGTCGACGCGCGGCGGCTCGACGTGATGCACCGGCGGAGTCGGCTCGATCGTCGGCAGCTCGTCGAACGACTCGAGATCGCGTTCGAGCACCGGGCGATCGGGACGTGGCGGGCGCGCCTCCGCACCGGGCGGCGTGGACGCCGTGGTGTTGATCGTGGCGAACGCCTCGTCGAGCTTGTCGAAGTAGTCGTCGAGCGAGTCGTCCAGCACGATCGGCTGCGGGGACGTCTCTTCCTGCACGGCCGCCAGCAGGTCCTCGCGCGGCAGCAGGTCGTCCTCGCCGATGTCCATCAGGTCGTCGGGCACCGGCGGCCGCTCGTCGCGCCTTGGCAGCTCGACGGGCCGCGACGGCGCGAGCGCCGCTGCGGGGCGCGGGATGTCGGGGGTGGCCTGCATCGGGCTCCCCTTCGCGCCGCCAATCAATTCCCGCACGCGCGCGATGACGTGGTGCGGCTCGAACGGCTTCACGAGCACGCCGTCGCACTGTGCCTCCTTGGCCTTGACCTCGTCGACCGGCTCGAACGCGCCGGCCAGGAGCAGCACGGGAATCTTCTCGAACTCCGGGTGGCCCTTGACGAACGCCGAGACCTCGTAGCCGCTGCGTTTCGGCATGGCGATGTCGGCGAGGATGATGTCCGGCTTCTCCACCGGGATCCGTGCGATGGCTTCCTCGCCGTCCCCGACGGCGAGCACCTGCACGTCCTCACCCGCGAAGGTGAGCTCGATGACGCGCTGAATGGTGACGCTGTCGTCGGCGAGGAGGAGCTTCTTCCGCATCGCGGCTACGTTTCCACCCGCGAACGCACGTTGCGCGTGATGAAGTCGACGATCTCCTGCATCGGCGTCCCGGGCAGGAAGATGCCCTTGACCCCGATCCCGTTCAGCTTCGGGATGTCCACGTCCGGAATGATGCCACCGACGACGACCAGCACGTCCTGGAGACCCTTTTCACGGAGCAGCTCCATCACGCGGGGACAGATGTGCATGTGCGCCCCCGACAGGATCGAAAGCCCGATGGCGTCCGCGTCCTCCTGGAGCGCGGCGGCGACGATCTGTTCGGGAGTCTGGCGCAGCCCGGTGTAAATCACTTCCATGCCGGCATCGCGCAGGGCGCGGGCAATCACCTTCGCGCCACGGTCGTGGCCGTCAAGTCCAGGTTTTGCAATGACTACGCGAATTTTCTGCACCGTCGGATCCGACTGAAACCTGCTCCCTGAAGCCTGCTGAAACCTGATACCTGAAACCTGAAACCTGAAACCTGATACCTGATACCTGACTTTCTCAGATTATCGGCGTTTCCTCGTATTCGCCCCAGACCTCACGCAGGGCATCGCACATCTCGCCCACCGTGGCATAGGCCCGCACGGCGTCGACGAGCAGTGGCATCGTGTTGGCCGACCCGCGCGCCCCCTCTTTCAGCGCGTCGAGGGCCGCCCGCACACGGCCGTTGTCCCGGGTCTTCCGCAGCTCGTTCAGCTTCGCGAGCTGCCGTTCGGCGGCGGATTCGTCGATGTAGAGGGTGCCGATCGGCTCGTCCTCCGCCGCGACGAACTCGTTGACGCCGACGATGATCTTGTCGCGCTGCTCGACGGCCTGCTGGAACCGGTAGGCGCTCTCGGCGACCTCGCGCTGCGGATACCCCTCCTCGATGGCCGCGACCATGCCGCCCATCCGATCGATCGTATCGAAGTAGGCGAGCGTCTCCTCCTCGAGGTCCGACGTCAGCTTCTCAACGAAGTACGACCCGCCGAGCGGATCGACGATGTTGGTCACGCCGGTCTCGTGCGCGATGATCTGCTG
This sequence comes from Vicinamibacterales bacterium, assembly GCA_035635535.1. Lineage (GTDB taxonomy): Bacteria > Acidobacteriota > Vicinamibacteria > Vicinamibacterales > UBA2999 > Gp6-AA40. Next base: position 7,169 of record DASQAX010000047.1, read on the forward strand.
CGTCCGCAGCGCGAGCGTGGCGGCCGCTTCCGTCGGGAGGGCGAGCGCCTCG
>DASQAX010000048.1:0-1884 GCA_035635535.1 Vicinamibacterales bacterium
GTCGAGGGGATGCTCTACATGACCTCCTCGAGCACCAACAGCGGCATCAGCCAGATCGTCGTCACCTTCGACACGACGCGCGATCCGGACATCGCGGCCGTTGACGTGCAGAACCGCGTCAACCAGGCACTCGGGCGGCTGCCGGCCGAAGTCCGCCAGCTGGGCGTGACCGTCCAGAAATCGGCGACGAATTTCGTGATGGCGGCCGGCGCGTATGCCAAGCAGGGCGAGTACGACTCGCTCTTTCTCTCGAACTACATCGACGTCTACATCAAGGACGCGCTGAAGCGGGTGCCGGGCGTTGCCGACATCTTCATCTTCGGCGCGGGCAACTACTCGATGCGCGTCTGGCTCGACCCCGTTCGCCTCGCGGCACGCCACCTGACGGCCAGCGACGTGGTGAACGCGCTGCGCGAGCAGAACGTCAACGTCGCGGCCGGCAGCGTCGGCGATTCGCCGGCGCCTGAAGGGCAGACGTATCAGCTCAGCGTCCGCGCGGCCGGGCGGCTGCACGAGCGTTCCGAGTTCGAGAACATCATCGTCAAGTCCGGTGAGGGGGCCGCGCTCGTGCGCCTGGCCGATGTCGCGCGGGTGGAGCTCGGCGCCGAGAGCTACGGCAACATCCTGCGATTCCTGGGACGCGACGCCGTCGGCTTTGGCGTCATCGCGCTGCCGACCGCCAACGCGCTCGACGTGAACCGCGGCGCGATGGCGGAGCTGACGCGGCTCTCGAAGTCGTTCCCGCCGGGCCTGCAGTACGCCGTGGCGTTCGACACGACCACCGTCGTGCAGGAATCGATCAACGAGGTGCTCAAAACGCTCGCGATCGCGGTCGCGCTCGTCGTGCTCGTGATGTTCCTGTTCCTCCAGAGCTGGCGCGCCACGTTGATCCCGACGCTGACGCTGCCCGTGTCGCTCATCGGCGCGTTCGCCTTCGTGCACCTGCTTGGCTTCTCTATCAACACGCTGACCCTGTTCGCCATTGTCCTGGCCACCGGCATTGTCGTCGACGATGCGATCGTCGTGATTGAGAACATCGAACGGCACCTGCAGGAGTATCGGAAGGATCCGCACCAGGCGGCCTCGGATGCGATGCGCGAAGTCTTCAGCGCGGTCATCGCCACGGCGCTGGTCCTCATTGCGGTGTTTGTGCCGGTGGCGTTCTTCCCGGGCACGACAGGACGGCTCTATCAGCAGTTCGCGCTGACGATTGCGTTTGCCGTCGCGATTTCGGCCTTCAATGCCTTGACGTTGACGCCCGCGCTCTCGGCGTTGCTGCTGCGGCACGAGGACCTTGGCAAGGGGAGGTTCTTCGGCGCGGTCGAGAGTGTCATTCACGGCGGCACCAACCTCTACGTACGCACCGTACGAGGTCTGATGCGTGTCCGCTGGGTCATGGTGGTCGTGTTCATCGCGCTGCTCGGCGCCACGTACTTCGTGTACACGCGCTTGCCGCAGTCCTTCTTCCCGGAGGAGGACGCCGGTTACTTGATCACGATTGCGCAGGCGCCGGCCGGCGCGTCGCTGCAGTACACCGCGAACGTGATGAAAGAGGCGGAAGCCATCCTGACGAAGACGCCGGAAGTCGAGGCGGTGTTCTCGGTCGCCGGATTCAGCTTCGCAGGGAGCGCGCCGAACCAGGGGCTGATCTTCGCCAAGTTGAAGGACTTCGCCGACCGGCCCGGCGACGAGCATCGACTGCAGAACATTCTTCCGCGGCTGCGCGGACAGCTGTTCGGGATTCAGAACGCGTTCGTGATTCCCTTCGCGCCGCCGTCCATCCAGGGACTGGGCGCGTTTGGCGGCTTCACGTTCGAGGTCCTCGACCAGGGCGGCGGAACGGCCAACATCCAGAACCTGGCCGCGGCGACCTTCGGCGTTGTC
>DASQAX010000049.1:0-3046 GCA_035635535.1 Vicinamibacterales bacterium
CGAGGATTGTAAGAACGTCCTGACTATCAGGCCGCTTTTCGGGCGATGACGCGGACAGGAGGGTTCGTGGACACGCGCGCAACGTTGCGCCAGGTTCCGTCCCTCGCGCCGATCGCCACCGGACTCGTCGCGCGGATCACCATCACGAATCATCCCATCGCCGGGCCGCTCTTCGTCGGCGGCGCGAGCGCCACCCTGCTGCGCAACAAGGTCCAGTAGGAGGACGATCGATGAAGCTCCTGACCGTGCTCGTGGCCACGACGCTGCTGGCGGTGACCCTCGCGGCGCCGGCCCGCGGCCAGCTGATCATCGATCCGCTGATGGCGCAGTTCCTCGCGCAAGAGCCGTTGGCGTCTCCCGCTCTCGTGAAGGCCCGGCAGCACTTCTTCGGCCCGGAAAACGTGAATCCCAAGACGGGACGCGTCAATCCCGACAAGGTGGTTCTGTCCTGGTTCAGCGTGTCCAGTCTCGCCGCGGCCCTCCGCGGGCACGTGGTGCTCCTCGATACCTACATCGATTCCCGGGAAAACTATCCCAATCGCGTTCCCACGACGCTGGACGAGCTGGTCGCGCTCCAACCGGAATTCATCTTCATCGGGCACGGCCACTTCGATCACGCCGACACGGCGGGCTACATCGCCGCGGTGACGGGCACCACCGTCGTCGGGACGCCCGAGCACTGCGCCCAGGTCCAGCGGGACGCGACGAACGCGCTCGGTCCGGGCGCCACTGTCAATTGCGTGGCGGTCGTCTCGGCGAACTCGGCGCCCGGCAGCGAGGTGAAAGAGCTCGCGCTCCTGGACAACGTCTGCATCACGGCCTTCAAGCATCTGCATTCGGCCGCCGTCGCGCCCGATCCTTCGCACCCCGTCAATCCGCCGCTCTTGCTGCCCGACCCCGGAACGTACCTGCTGCATCCGCCGGGCCCGGGGCCGAGCGACGGCGTGCAGTCGGCAGGAAATGAAGGCTGGAGCATGTTCTATCAGTTCCGGATCACCGACTTCGCGCTCTCGTGGCACGACACCGTCGGGCCGTTGAAGGAGAACGCACCACAGGTCTTCGACGTCTTGCGCGCCCTCGCGCCCACGGACGTGCAGGTGGGTGCCATCCTCGGCTTCAACATCTTCACCAACGGTCTCCGCGATCCGGCGATGTACATCGCGGCGGTGGAGCCGAAGATCTTCGCTCCGCTGCACCACGACTTCCGATTCGTGACGCCCGAAGCCTCGGGCGACGACTGGAAGGCCACCATGGATCGCGAGCTCGTCACGATGTCCCCCGACCGTCGACCCGAGCTCCGGTGGCTCTACGACCCCTTCGACTATCTGCGGCCGGGGCTGATGACCTTCGACGTCAAGGCGCCGTACTGGAAGACGGGCGACGTCGCGGGCCGCGCGCCCGAGACGTGCAAGAGGTAGCCTCGTGGGGCCCCGCGGTCTCGTCGTCACGGCCTTCCTGCTCCTCGTCGCCGCAGGCGCGGACGCCCACGGCGACAAGCAGGTGCTCGAGCAGCCGCCGGACTTCGACACGCGCGTGCTCGCGCGCGTCAACGACGCCGTCATCACCGGACGCGACTTCCATCGCGCGTTCGACGCGCTGGGCGCGGACCAGCAGCTGATGGTGCGCCGGAACGTCAGGAAGTTCCTCGAGACGCTGGTGCAGCGCGAGGTCCTGTACCAGGCGGCGCTGCGTGCCGGGCTCGACCGCGATCCCGACGTCATCGCGCGTCTGGCCGACATCCGCCGGGCCGTTCTCAGTCAGGAGCTGCTGCACCGCGAGCGCGCCGAGGCGGCCAGGGCCGCGCCTCCGGACGCCGCGCGCCGCTACTACGATGCGCATCGCGAGGAATTCACGACGACGGAACGGATCAGCGTCAGCCACATCCTGGTCAAGACCCGGGAGGAAGCGGACGCCGTCGTCGCGCGCCTCCGCGGCGGCGCTGACTTCGCGGCGCTGGCGCAGGAGGTCTCGCGCGACGACGCCAGCCGCGACCGCGGCGGCCGCATTCCCGTCGTCTACCGCGGACAGATGAGCCGCGAGCTGGAGGCGGCCGCCTTCGCGCTGACGCCGGGCCAGCTGAGCGGCGTCGCCCAGGACGCCGACGGCTATCACGTGCTCGTCCTCCACGGCCACGTGCCGGCGGCCCCGACACCGTTCGAGAGCGTGCGGACGTCCATCGAGCGCAAGCTCGCCGCGACGCAGCTCGACCAGCACCTCAAAGACGTCATCGCCGCCCTCGAGCGCCAGGCGCACATCGAGATGACCGAGGGTGCGCTCGGCGATGTGCGATAGCGCCGTGCCGCGCAGAGGACGACGCGCTCCCCGACAAAAGGAGACCCCAATGAGCCGCATCGCGATGCTCCTTGCCGCCGTACCGATCGTGATGGCTGCGGTCGCCGCCGCGCCCGCGCCGGCGCGCGCGGCGGATCGATTCGACGTCACTGTGCTGTCGAACCGGGCGGATCTCATCAGCGGCGGCGATGCCCTCGTCGAGATCGTGCTGCCGACCGGGGTCGATCCCGCCAGTGTCCGGGTCGACGTCGACGGGCGCGACGTGACCGCGGCCTTCGGCGTGCGTCCCAACGGCCGCTACATGGGCCTGGTCAGCGGGCTCGCGGAGCGCGCGAATGTTCTCACGGCGCGCGCGCCGGACGGCTCGGGCGCGCGGATCACCATCACGAATCATCCCATCGGCGGGCCCGTCTTCGCCGGCTTCCAGGTCCAGCCGTGGATCTGCAACACGGCCGCGAACGGCTTCGGGCCGCCGCTCGACGCGCAGTGCAACGTGCCGACGAAGTACGAGTTCTTCTATCGTTCGACCAGCAGCAGCAGCCTGCAGGCCTACGACCCGAACAATCGGCCCTCGGGCGTCTCGATGACCACCACCGATCAGGGCCGGACGGTCCCGTTCATCGTGCGCCGGGAGACGGGCGTCATCGATCGCGGCTGGTATGCCATCGCGGTGCTGTTCGATCCGACGCAGCCGTGGGCGGCGTGGGCGCCGCAGGCCGGGTGGAACGGCAAGATCTCGTGGACCTTCGGCGGG
>DASQAX010000050.1:0-6922 GCA_035635535.1 Vicinamibacterales bacterium
GGCGAGGAGCAGCAGCGCTGTCAGGAGAGGGAACGCAGTCGTGGTATGACGAATCACAGTACGGTCGCGCCTCAGTAAGCCTAAGACGCGATCGTAGTCACGGACGTCCCAAAACCCCAAACCCCAAATTCGGGATTTGGAATTTGGGATTGCGATTTTGGATTTGCTTAGGCCTGCAGCCGCGCTTCGATCAGCGCATCCCGGACGGCCGGCGGGAACGACGTCGCCGGCACGACCGAAGCAGCCAGGATCTCGCGGAGCCGATCCGCGTCGACCGACTCCTCCTGGAGCAGGTCTTCGGCGAGCGCCTTCACCGCGGCGCGCTGCCGCTCGATGATCTGCCGCGCGGTCTCGTGGCCGCGCATCACGAGCGTCCGGATTTCCTCGTCCACGCGGCGCGCGGTCTCCTCGCTGAAGCCGGCCGCGCGCGCGTCGTTGTCGAACGCGCTGGACGGACGGCGGTAGTGCAGCGGGCCGAGCGGCGACATGCCGAGCTCGCAGACCATCTTGCGCGCCAGCTCCGTCGCGCGCTCGATGTCGTTGCTCGCGCCGCTCGTCATCTGCCGGAGGAAGAGCTCCTCGGCGATGCGGCCGCCCATCAGGATGGCGATCTGCGTCTCGATGAACGGCTTGCTGTGCGTGTAGCGGTCCGCCTCCGGCAGCTGCATCGTCACGCCGAGCGCGCGTCCCCGCGGAATGATCGTGACCTTGTGCAGCGGGTCGGCATCGGGGAGCAATGCCGCCACGAGGGCGTGTCCGGCCTCGTGGTAAGCGCACGTGATCCGCTCGCGCTCGCTCATGGCGACCGACTTGCGCTCGACGCCCATCAGCACCTTGTCGCGTGCGGCGTCGAGATCGCGGTTGCCGATCATCTTGCGGCCGGCGCGCGCCGCGATGAGCGCCGCCTCGTTTACGAGGTTCGCGAGATCGGCGCCCGAGAATCCAGGTGTCCCACGCGCAATCGACCGGAGCTCGACGTCAGGCTCGAGCGCCGTCTTCCGCGCGTGCACGCGGAGGATCTGCTCGCGGCCCTTGATGTCCGGATTGCCGACCATCACCTGGCGATCGAACCGGCCCGGGCGGAGGAGCGCCGGATCGAGGATGTCGTGGCGGTTGGTCGCGCCGACGATGATGACCGTCTCGGACTGCGTGAAGCCGTCCATCTCGACGAGCAGCTGGTTGAGCGTCTGCTCGCGCTCTTCGTGGCTCAGCGAGTTGCCGCCGCGATTGCGGCCGACCGCGTCGAGCTCGTCGATGAAGATGATGCACGCCTTGTGGCGCCGCGCCTCCTTGAACAGCTTGCGGATGCGCGACGCGCCGACGCCGGCATACATCTCGACGAAGTCCGAACCGCTCGCGGAAATGAAGGGCACGCCGGCCTCGCCCGCCATCGAGCGCGCCAGCAGCGTCTTGCCGGTGCCCGGAGGCCCGATCAGGAGGATGCCGCGCGGAATGCGCCCGCCGATGTCGGCGAAGCGCTGCGGCTCCTTGAGGAAGTCCACGATCTCGCGGACCTCGTCCTTCGCTTCGTCTACGCCGGCGACGTCCGCGAACGTCACCTTGACGAGCTGCGGATCGATCGTGCGCGCCTTCTCGAGCGTCGGCACGCGGCCGGTCACCGCGCGGAACAACGCCAGCCCGGCGAAGCCGAGCAGCAGCAGGCCGAACGCCATCGCGCCGTAGCTGCCCGCCGCGGGCGTGTCGTCAACCGCCTTCACCTCGAACGTGATGCCGCGCTGCGCGAGGTCGGTCACAAACGTCGGGTTCGACGCGACGTAGCCCTGGGGCGCAATCGTCACGTAGCGGGCGCCGTCGGCGCGATCGAACTCGAGCGTGCTCTCCGACTGCGTGACGTGACGGACGCGCCCCGCCTGGACGTCGTGAAGGAAATCCGAGAACGCGGCGCTCGTCCGCGCCGGCTGAGCAGAGGGCCGCAGCAGGTAGAAGGAGCCGATGGAAATGATGACGATGAGCGCGCCCGCGACCATCCAGAACAGCCGGGTGCGTGGAAGTTTGCTTCCGAACACGGTACTCCCTCTGCCGAGTCGAGCCAGCGCAGCCGGGCATGCCGAGTGCAAAAGGCCCCGTTTGTTTGTGGAGAGCGCACAGGTGGAGAGCCGAGCGCGCTCAAGAATTGTATCGGACGATTGCCAGACTGTAAACAGTGGTGAGCGCAGAAGTTATTGAGCCCGACGGTATTAGGGGACGCGCCTTTGCCCGGCCGCCCGAGCGGACGATACGCATCGGCTGCTCCGGCTGGCAATACGCGCACTGGCGGGGCGAGTTCTATCCGGCCGAGCTTCCCACCTCACGCTGGTTCGCGCATTACGCGCTGACGTTCGATACGGTCGAGATCAACAACAGCTTCTACCGCCTGCCGACGCCGGAGACGTTCGAGAAGTGGCGCGAGCAGGCGCCGCCGCATTTTCTCTACGCCGTGAAGGCGAGCCGGTTCCTGACGCACATGAAGAAGCTCAAGGACCCGCACGATCCGCTCGAGCGGTTCTTCGAGAACGCGGCGCAGCTCGGGCCGCGGATCGGACCCATTCTGTACCAGCTGCCGCCCCGATTCCCGCTGAACCTCGAACGGTTCGAGACGTTTCTAGGCGCGCTCGCGCCCGCGGCGCAGGAGGCGGGTCTGAAGACGCGCCCCTACGACGGCGGGGTCCTGAACGTCGTCGAATTCCGGGATCCCAGCTGGTACGACGAGCGCGTGTACGAGCTGCTCCGCCGGTACGACGTCTCGCTCTGCCTGCACGACATGGAGGGCTCGGCCAGCGGCAGGCTCGTGGTCGGGCCGTTCGTCTACGTCAGGTTTCATTTCGGGACGAAGAAATACGGCGGCCGGTATCCCGACGAGCGGCTCGACGAGTGGGCGGACTGGCTCTCGGCGCGCGCCGCCGAGGGGCTGCACATCTTCGCGTATTTCAATAACGACACCGGTGGACACGCGCCGCGCGACGCCGTACGCCTGCGCGCACGGATCCTGGAGCGCTTCGGCCAGGCGGCCGCTGAACTGTTCAGGGACGGCTGATAAAATCCGTCAGCCGCATGCCAACGCCAGCGCACCTCGCGCTCACGCCGCAGATCGACGAGTTCCGCCGCGAGTTCGAACGGCTCGCCGATGAGGCCGACGCGCTCGTCGCGCCATTGAGCGACGAGCAGTTCTACTGGCCACCCGCACCGGAGTCGTGGTCCATCGCGCAGTGCATCGATCACCTCAACGTCACCGCACGTCTCTATCTCCCGCAGCTCGACGAGGGGATCGCCAACGCGATTCGCCAGGGACTCTACGGCGAAGGGCCGTTCAAGTACTGGTGGCTCGCACGGCTGTTCGTCCGGATGCTCGAGCCGCCGCCGAAGATGCGCGTCAAGACGCCGAGTCTGTTCCACCCTCCACCCGCGCGCACGCGGCGCGAGATCATGGCGGCCTTCCGCGCGTATCAGGTGCAGTACGTCGATCGTCTGCGGCAGGCCAACGGCCTCGACCTCGCGCGCGCGCGCGTCCGGTCGCCGGCCGTGTCGTGGATCCAGGTGCCGCTCGGGACGGGATTCATGGCGATGACGGCGCACGAGCGGCGGCACCTGTGGCAGGCGCGGCGCGTCCTCGAGGCGCCCGGCTTTCCGAAAACCACGAAGGCCTGATCTTCTGATCGGTCGTCAGTCTTTCGTGGCGAGCACGAGGTACGCGATGAGGTCGTCGCGCTCGGCCTTATCGCCGATGCCGGCGAACGCCATCCGGTTGCCGGGGATGAACGCCTGCGGATCGGCGACGTACGTGTCGAGCGTCGTCGCGTCCCACGTGACGTCGCTCCGCTTCATCGCCGCGGAGTAGCGATAGTCGTCGCGCGATCCGGCCTTGCGGCCGACAATCCCCTTGAGTGACGGGCCGTCGTAGTCGCCCGTGCCGTCGAGTGAATGGCAGGCGGCGCACTGCTCGAAGACCTTCTTGCCGTTCTCGACGTCCGCCGCGCGCACGGACGATCCCGCCGTCGCGAGCACCAACCCGCAACCCGCGACCACCACCCACCATCCACCAGCCAGCGCGCGCATCTACGTCAACAGCCCCGGGCGATTGCGGAACCTCTTCTTGATCGCGTCCGCCGTCCAGTAGGCCAGCGCGCCGACCGGACCGGTCGGGTTGTACGCCGAGTTGTGCGGGAACGCGCTCGCGCCGACGACGAAGACGTTCGGTACGTCCCACGACTGCAGGTAGCGGTTCACCGCGCTGTCCTTCGGCGAGGCGCCCATGATCGCGCCGCCGGTGTTGTGCGTGGACTGGTAGGGCACGATGTTGTAGTCGCCGAGCGTCCCGGGATTGGTCATGCTCGTCGGCTTCATGCTGCGCGCGATCTCCGCGGCCTTCTGGCCGATGTAGCCGACGACCTTCCTGTCGTTTTCCAGGAAGTTGTAGGTGAGCCGCAGCAGCGGCTGCCCGAACACGTTCTTGTAGGCCGGGTCGAGGTCGTACGCGTTGTACCGGTTCGGCATGTTGCTCGCGGTGACGCCGACGTTCATCGCGCGCAGGTACCACTTCGCGGTGGCCTTCTTCCACTCCGCGCCCCATCGCGGCGTTCCCGCCGGCACGGGCCGGTAGCCGATCGGACGCCCGTTGCTCTGGCCGACCGCGATCGTCGCGCCGCCGATGGCGCCCATCGCCGTCCGATCGAACTGATCGCTGGCGTGAAAGTCGTCGAGCGCGACGCCGAACGCACCGCTCGCCATGAACGGGTTGAAGATCTTGTCCTCGAAGAACAGCGTCACCCCTCCGCCGCCCGGCTGGTAGCAGTAGTTCCGGCCGACGATTCCCTTCTGCGCGACCGGATCGTACGGCGTGCCGATGCCCGACAGCAGCATCAGGTGAACGTTGTTGATCGCGTACGCGCAGAGCGCGACGATCGACGCGGGCTGCTCGTATTCCTGCCCCGTCGAGACATCGGTGTAGGCGACGCCGATCGCCTTCTTCTTCGTCGAGTCGAGGAGGACCTTCGTGACCCACGAGTGGGTGCGAAGCTCGAAGGTGGGCTGCGCCATCGCCTTCGGAATGACCGTGATGTGCGGGCTCCCCTTCGCGTTGGCTTCGCAGCCGAAGCGCTCGCAGTGCCCGCAATAGACGCAGGCGCCGAGCCGCGAGCCGTCGGGATTCGTGTACGCGCGCGACGCGTTCGCGCAGGGCCGCGGGAACGGGTGATAGCCCGCCTGCAACGCGGCGTCCCTGAAGAGCATCTGTGAATAGCTGTTTTCGAGCGCGGGTAACGGATACTCGCGATCGCGCGGCTGCTCGAAGAAGTTGCCTCCATCCTGCTTCGCGCCGCGGAGGTTGCCCGCCTTGCCGCTGACGCCGGCCGTCCGCTCGAACCTGTCGTAGTAGGGCTCGAGCTCGGCGTACGTCATCGGCCAGTCCTGCACGGGCATGTCGGAGGGAATGAACGCCTTGCCGTACCGGTGCTCGTAGTGCGAGCGCAGCGCGTGATCGATGCCGGTCCACCGCCACGTCACGCCGTTCCAGTGCACGCCGGCGCCGCCGAGCCCTTCACCGGGCAGGAACGAGCCGAGCTGCCGCATCGGGAGCGCGCGCTCCGCCTGGCTGTGACGGAACGTCAGCGTGTCGCGCGCCGGGTTCTGCATCAGCGCGTTGCGGACCGCGTATTTCAGCTCGTCGCGAATGAGCGGGATGGCGAAGTCGGGATTGGTCGCGCGCATGCCGCCGCGCTCGAGCGCGACGACGCGCATCCCCGCCTCGCTCAGCTCCTTGGCGAGGATCCCGCCGGTCCATCCGAGGCCGACGATGACGATGTCAACTTCCTTCAGACGTGTGGGCATATGTGTAGGTACTAGGAAAGATCGAGAATGCTCTTCGGCTCGACGTCGTACTTCTTGTTGCGGTACGTCTTGATGTGTTCGGAATAGATCGCGATGACACCCGGGAAGCCAATCATCTTCCACGCCACCTTGTCGCGGTTGCCGCCGTACACCGGATCCGCGAAGAACCCCTGCATGGTCGTCGCGAGCAGCAGGTTGAAGAACTCCTGCGCCGGGACGCCGTCGAGCGCGGCGCGGCCCTGCTCCATGTCCTGGAGCACCTTGACCTGCTGATCGGCCGCGAGCCGATCGAACTCCTTCTGGAGCGTCTTGCGGCAGTACGCGTTGGTCGCCGCGATGCCGGCGCGGAAGAACTCGGCCGGCGTCATCGGCGACTGGTAGCCCTGCGTCGGTACGCCCTTGTCCCACGGGCCCTGCATGTACATGCGATCGCCGCTGCCCCACGCGCCCGCGAGCTGGCGATCGATGAAGGTCGCGACGCCGCAGTCGGTGCCGCCGGGCGTGAGGTCGTCGGCGGGAATCAGGCGATCGACGGCGGCCTCGATGAACGCCGCTTCGGGCGCGGTGAGAAACGTGTAGGCGTGCGAGACCGCCGCGGCCGGCGCCGCCTTCGCAGCCGTCTGCGCCTGGGCGTCGGCCGGCGATTCCGCGCCGACCGCTGCCGCGATGCCTGTCGCACCGACCGTGCCGACGGTCCTCAGAAAGTCGCGTCGATTCGGATGATCGCTCATGAGAACTCCACCGCTATCAGTATGGCGGGTCCGAAAGGACCCGCCCTACACGATCTGGCGGGTCCGGAAGGACCCGGCCTACCCAACGGGTCCGGAAGGACCCGCTCTACGCAGTTACTGCCGCCACGATGTGGCGTGACGAGATGCCGTAGCGATCGATGAGCTGCTCCGGCGTGCCGCTGCGCGGGATCTCGCGCACGCACAGCCGCTCGACGACGAAGCCGCTGCCGGCCACGCAGCCCGCCACCGCGTCGCCGATGCCGCCGGTGGCGTAGTGATCCTCGACCGTGATGATGCGCTTGGTCTCGCGCGCGCACCGCAACAGCGAACGCGAATCGATCGGCTGCAGCGAATACAGATCGATGACG
>DASQAX010000051.1:0-2410 GCA_035635535.1 Vicinamibacterales bacterium
CATCGCCAGTAGGTCGCCGCCGAAATGATCTTGCTCGTCGTGCTCACCGACGGCGAGCGGCAGAACGGGCACGACGCCGGCGGAGGCGCCGTCGCGGGGTTGAAGTCGTTCGGTATCGTCATGTCAGTGTGAGACGTTCCGTTCGTGCGCGGCGAGGAACTTCTGCAACTCCTCGTTCTCGGGAAAATCGCGCGCGAGCGCACGCGCGGTGTCGACGGCCAATGCGGTCTCGCCTTCACGGACCTGCATGTCCCAGAGGGCGAAGCCCGCTTCGGCGCGGACGAACGGGTCGGCGTCGAGCTCCACCGCGTCGCGTACCGCCGCCAGCCCGCGCTTCTTGTTGCCGCCACCGAGCACCCATTTCGTCCCCCGCGCCATCTGCGTGTCGACGATGTAGTCGACCCAGGCGCGGGCGACGCGGGCGCGAATGTTGTCCGGGTCCTGCTTCAGGACGGCGTCGAGCGACTTGCGCGCTTCCCAGTATTCGCTCCACCCGGTCTTGTGGCCCAGCACGCCGAGCTGCAGCCACACGTAGTTGAGATCGATTTTCCCCAGGAGGAACCGCGTGTCGCTGTCCTCCGGCGCCGCCTGGAGCCGGGCACGCGCGACGCGCTGTGCCGACAGCGTCACGGCCTTGAAGGCCGCGATCCACTCCGCGCAACGGCTGCACGGCTTCAGCGCCTTGTCCTTGTCGCGCTGGCCGCCAATCACGCGCTTGATCTGGAACAGCAGCGTCGACGAACGCAGCTCGCACGCCGCAAGCCCCTCGAGGTCGCCGGTGCAGAGCGCGAGCGTCAGCGCGTCGGCTGCGTCGTAGCGGCCGTTGTAAAACAGCCGATGGGCTTCGTCGAGATCGGAAACGCTGGCGGTCGAGAGCGCGAGCACGAAGGCCGCCGTCATCATGTGGGTTCCCCGGCGTGTTCTTGAGGAACCCGCCGCCACGGCGGATGGCTCAGAGAAAGTCGCTGCAGTATACTCCCTCGCCCGGCGGCCGGGCATTTGTCTGCTAGACTCGGCACTTTACAGGAGGCATCTATGCGACGTTCTGTGTCGGCGGCGTTGCCCGTCGTTCTGGCGCTCGTCTCGAGCGCATTTCTGTTCGCGCAGCAGCCCGCGGCCCAGGGCGGCCGTCAGGGTCGCGGCGGGGGTGCAGCGGCGGGCGGCGGCGGCAACGGCGCGGCACGCGCGTCGGTGACGTCCGCCATCTTCAAGGTGGAATGGGTGCAGCCGGCGGGACAGACCGGCCAGGTGCCGATCGTCCAGGGCAACGTGACCGATCCGAACGTCGAAGTGCACTGGTACGGGGAGGCCGCGAAGCATCTGCTCACCTCCGGGACGCCCGGCAGCGAGACGACCCCGTTCAGCGCGTGGTCCGGCGAGTGCGACGGCCCGTTCGCGATCACGTTCAAGCACAAGAACAACATGATCGACATGTCGGGCGTCGCGAAGATCCGCTGGGTGGTCAAGACCTCGGGCTTCCACGTCGTGCGACCGGTCGTGAAGCTCGCGGACGGCACGATGCTCGTCGGCGATCACGCGGACGAAGCGGTGCCGATGCTGACGACGCGCGAGTTCGCGCTCTCCGACGTCCGCTGGATCCGCCTCGACTCGACGCGTGTCGTCACCGTCAACGGCGGCCGCGGCGGGGGCCCGGCGAATCCGAACAACGAGATCTGGGTGGTGAACCCCGACCTGTCGAAGGTCGATGAGGTTGGCTTCGCCGACCTGATGCCCGGCAGCGGCCACGGCACCGGCGGCTACATCCACCTCGGCACCATCGAGGTGTTCGGCAAGTCGATTCCGCGCGCGGCGGCGACAGCGTTGAATCAGTAGGGTTAGTAGATCTTCCTCGTCTGGATGAACGTCTCCGGCGTGCCGTCGGCGGGATTGACGAAGTGAATGTCCTTCGGATCCCGCCGCGGCGTGTCGACCGCCAGGAACACCAGCGGTTCCGTGTCGAGCAGCGTGATCGCGTGCACGGTGCTCTTCTTGAAGAAGATTAACTGCCCGGCCTTCGCCTCGAACCAGTCCATCTCGCCAATCTTGAACCTCCCGCGGCCGGACACGATGAGCAGGTACTCGTCGCACGTCTTGTGATAGTGCGCGGGCACATCCACGTAGATGCGGAAGACGCGGCAGCTCGCCTCCGGCTCGTCGGTCAGCCGCGTGTCGATCAGCATCGTGTCGGCGCTGCCGGGAAACTTCTTCGCGATCTCGTTGATGTCGAACACACCGCTCATGTATGGATCCTAGCTACGTCGCGGACCCACCGCCAGCAGCGCGATACACACGAGCGCCGCGATGCCGCTCACGATCATCCCCGCGCGCAGCGCGCGCGATTCCATCGTGAAGTCCACGCGGTGCGTCCCCGCGGGCACGACCACGCCCTGCAGCGTGACGTCGGCGCGGT
>DASQAX010000052.1:0-23284 GCA_035635535.1 Vicinamibacterales bacterium
CGCGCCGCTCGATCGATCTCGTGCTGTTCACGTCGGAGGAGCCGACACGGTTCGGGATCGGGTGTCTTGGAAGCCGGCTGCTTGCCGGGGCGCTCGACGCATCGGCAGGCGAGACGCTGACGTCCGGCGGTCAATCGCTGAACCAGGTGCGCGGCGCGGCGGGCTTCGCCGGGGCGCTTGGCGACGTGCCGCTGCCGCCCGGCTCGTACTCGGCGTTCGTGGAGCTGCACATCGAGCAGGGGCCGCTGCTCGAGCGGGACCGGATCGACATCGGCGTGGTGACCGCGATTGCCGCGCCGGCCAGCGTTCGCATCATCGTCGATGGCGAGGGTGGTCACGCCGGTGCGGTGCTCATGCCCGACCGGCACGACGCGTTTCTCGCGGCGGCGGAGATCGCGCTGGCGGCCGAATCAGCCGCGCTGTCCTCCGGCTCGTTCGATACGGTGGCCACCGCCGGCGTGTGCGAGGTGTTTCCGGGCGCGATCAACAGCGTGCCGAGCCGCGCGCGCCTCGACGTGGACGTTCGCGACATCGACCTCGCGCGCCGCGATTCGGTGCTCGCCGCGATCGGGCGCGCCTGCGATGAAGTGAAAGCGCGTCGCGGCGTCGCCGTCCGGCTGGAGCCGATCAACGCGGACCCGCCGGCGCACTGCGCGCAGCCGATCGTCGAGGCGATCGCGGCCGCGTGCGACGCGCGGCGGCTGCGTCATCGCCCGATGATCAGCCGCGCGTATCACGACTCGCTGTTCATGGCCAGGATTGCGCCGATGGGGATGATCTTCATCCCGTGCCGCGGCGGCGTCAGCCATCGGCCCGACGAATACGCGTCGCCCGAAGCGATCGCGCACGGCGTGGAGGTGCTGGCCGATACGCTGGCTGCGTTCGCTGGCGGTTAGATTAGTAGTTAGTAGCGGTGGCGGTTCCTTCCCACCGTCCGATCGTCTTACCCGTCTCCTTGAACTTCGCGCCGATGAAGCTGCCGCCCGCGCTGCCGTCCTTCATCGGATTGAGGCGGACAGTCACGGCATCGCCGAACTTGAACGTGGTCGAGCGCCAGCCGTTGCGCGACAGCGAATTCGGACTGCCGCCCTCGAGGCTCCATTCGGTTTTCTGGCCGTTGTTGTCGACGACGACCTGAATCCAGATGTGTGGATTGGTCCACTGCATCTCCTTGATCGTTCCGTTCAGCTCCACCACTTTCTCGTCGTCGAACATCGCGGCGGAGTGGTGGGCGGCGAGCGGCGTGACGGTGATGGCGGCGGCGCAGAGCGCAGCGGCCGCGAGGACTCTGGTGCGTGTCATGTAGGGCTCTCCTCAGTCAACCTTCTTGTCGAGCGGCTTGCCGTCGGGGCCGAGCGTCAGCGTCTTGCCCGAGCCGCTGATTGGATTGCGGTTGTTCTCGGCGCAGCCGTAGTCCCAGGCCCATGTGCCCTCGGGCAGCTTGCGGTACTGCTTGGCGACCTTCCATGGCGCCTTCAGCGCCTTGGCGTCTTCGACCACAATCGTGGCTTCGAGCGTCGTGTCGTTGATCTTGCGCATGCGTGTCGTCACGCGGCTCTTGTCACTCAACACGAGGCCGGTGCGATCGACGATCACGTCGCTGTCGCGCGATCCCTTGAGGCCGGCGGTTTCGAAGACGAGCGTGTCGCCTTCCCAACGGCCGACGGACGCGCCGGTATACGTCCCCCACAGTTCCTCGGCGGGCGGATGCTTCCGGCCGTCGGTATACACGCGCAGGATGCCCGGACCGTTTTCGGCGAGCACGTAGGTCGCCGCTGGCGTGATCGCGAACTCGTACACGTCAGGCACGTTCATGATGCGCGGAAACCCGTGCGGCACGCCGCAGACCGAGATCGGATCGGGAAACGTCCCGGCCTTGATGCGCTCGATGTTCTTCCGATAGATCGCTTCGTACTCGTCGGTGTACGGCGGAAATTCCCGGACGCCGGGATCGCCCGCGCGGCCGTTCTGCGGCTGAACCGAGCCGCGGTCGAACACGGTCGGGCCGATCATCTGCCACACGCCGCTCCAGTCGGGAAGCGCCGACGGCGCGGGTTTGCTGGCCTGTCCCGCGGCGACCACGGCCGCAAGCGCGCACGCCGCGACGGCAAGAGCGATTGTTCTCATGGTTGTGGACCTCTGGGGCCGGATGGTGGATGGCGGATCGCGGATGGTGGCGGTTCGGGGTTCGGGGTTCGGCGTTCGTGGTTCATGGTGCGGAGTTCGGGGTTCGAGGTTCGAGGTTCGGGTTCAGGGTTCGTTATTGGTAGCTGGCAGTCGCCGGCGTGAAAAGCCAGCAACTACCAACCACCAACCACCAACCGGCCCGCGGCCGTCTACTTGGTCGCGTTCGACGCTGGCGCGATCGGACGGCTCGACACGTACGCGATGATATTCACCAGGTCCTCGCTCGTGAGCTTCGCGACGACCGGCTTCATCAACTGCGTCCACTCGCCGTTGCGCGTGCCCGCCTGCATGTCGTACAGCTCGCGACCGAGGTAGCTCGGCGAGCGTCCCGCGATACCCGGCACCGGGCCCATGCCCAGCAGGTCCGGGCCGTGGCATTCGCCGCACGCGATCGTCTTGCCGTTGCCGCCTTTCGTCACGAGGGCTTCACCCTTCTTGATCGACCCTGTGGGGACGTAGGCGACCGTTCCCATGCGCGGATTCCGCAGCACCTCGGTCTGCTCGGCGTTCTCCGGTGTCTCCATGATCCGGACGCCGATCGGCTCCTTGCCCGCGCCCTCACCCTCGATCGGGACCCAGATACCGTTGTTGCTCTTCATCTTCGGCACGGTGTTGGTCTCGACGACGCGCACCCACGGCGTCCACTTGATGGCGCCGAAGTATTCGGCCGCCTGCCGCATCTCCTCCGGTGTGAGCGCCTTTGCGATCAGGGCCATACGGGCCGAGTTCGCCTTGCGCGGCTCCGCGCTCTTGCGCAGGTCGTGGCGGAAGTCCTCGAGCTGCTGCATGAAGTACGACACCGGGAGGCCCGACACGCTGGCGTTCTCGGGACGGCCCTTTCCGTTCGGATAGTGGCACAACGAGCACTGCGCGGCGTTGGCATCGCCGGCGCGGCCTGTTGCGACGATGCTGGGCATCGCCCCATGGTCTTCGGGGAACCAGTCGGTCTGGTTGATGCGGTTGCGTGGGACCTGCTTCGTGCTGCCCGCGACCGTGCGAAGCGTGGTGTCGGTCGCCGCCGGATTGGGCGGCGGAGTGACGCCAGGCGCCGGGGGCGGCGGGGGCGCGGGGATCGCATACGCCCAGTCAGGAATCTGAGCGGTCGTCGCCGCCCGAAGCGCGACTGACAAGGCAAAAGGCAACGCTGCGAGGACCACGAGCGCCGCGAATTTACGCATAAATAGCCTCCACTCGAGCGAAGGAGTTTCCGGGTGCGCAAAAACTATATGCCAGATCGGGATTCAGGATTCGGGAATCGCGATGAGAATCCTCGTGCTAACGGCCGTGTTGGCACTGGCGGGCAGCTTCGCCGCGGCCCAGACGGCGCCCGCTGAACCGAAAAATTACAGCATCGATCCCTGGCATCTCAACGTGCCGAAGCCGGTGGCGAACCCGGCGACGAGCGTCACCGAGAAGATTCCCGGTTCGGACCTGAGCGCCGACATCATCTACGTCGAGATGAACGACGGCACCTACTCGCCGATCGCGATGATGAAGCCGGCGGGCAACGGCCGCTTCCCGCTCGTCGTCATCGCGCACATGAACGGCGGCGGCGGCACCGAGTGGCTGCGCGAATGGCTGCAGTACGGGAACTGGACGCCCGAGCAGCTCGTCAAGGCGGGCTACGCGGTCGCGTGGATGCGCTACCGCGGCGAGGTGAACAACTCCTACGGCCCGGCGCTGAAGGAGACGTCGCGCCAGGGCCGGCAGCTGTTCAACCGCGGGCCGCTCGAGTACGACGATGCCATTGCCATCTTGAAGTTCGCGAAGACGCTGCCCTACGTCAACCCCGATCGAATCGGATATCTCGGGTTGAGCCACGGCGGCGAGATGGCGTTCAAGATCGGCTCGGAGTACGACGGGCTGCGCTGCATGATTGCCGTCGAGCCCGCGGCGGGCGAATACCTCGGGGTCGGCCCCAGGGCGCCCGGTTCGCCACGGCCGCCCGAAACGCGGATGGACATCACGCAGGAGATGATGGACCGCGAGCTCGCCGACACACGCGCGCGCACGAACATGACCGTCGCGAAGGAGCGCATCGGCCGAATCAAGACCCCGATGCTCGTGATCGGCCGCATCAACGACGACAACGAGCCGCAGTTCAGGCTGGCGTATGAAATCGGCAAGGAGCTGGGGAAGCCGTTCGAGTGGAAGCAGTACTCGCACATGGAGCACGGCTTCATCTTCGTCCGGCGAAATGCGAAGGGTGTCTACGAGCCGGACCCGCCGCAGCGGCAGATCGTCACCGACACGATCGCCTACTTCAACAGCTGCCTGAAATAGCGCCGACTTCTACCGCCGGTGGTTGGTGGTTGGGTCGTTGGTGGACGTAGAGGCGGACCTTCAGGTCCGCCTTTTTACTTTCCGAGGAACTGCGGGCCGCTGGCGTCGTTCTCGAGACAGACGAAGTCCATCAGCTCGGCGGCGGGCTCCAGATATTCGTTGAGCGTGACGGTGAACGGATGCGTGTAGGCCTTCGGATCGGCGGGCGCCAGGTCAACGGCAAGCGCGTTAAGGTCGAGTTCTACTCGCGCTGATTTCCGGCCGACTTCCCGCTCAACCGCGCCCGACCGCCGCCTTTGCGTTCAGTTGCGCCGCCGCCTCCTCGCCTTTCCAAATGGGCGGGCTGTATTTCAGCGGGATGAGGATCAATCCGGCGACGATCGCCATTACCCCGGCAATGGTGATGGCGAAGGGAAAGCCGTGCTGGGTGATGAGCATCGTCGAAAGAATGCCGCCGTAAAGGCCGCCCGAGCCCTTGGCTATCGCATAGAGCACGCCGTAATTGCCGCCCGCGGCGGCTTCGCCGAAATAATGCCCGATGGCAATCGGGAAGAGCGAGAAGAGCGAGGCCCAGAAGAAGATCGCGAAGATCGCCGCGCATACGAACAGCCATTCGCTTCGATTCATTCCGGCGTACATCGTGAGGAAGAGGAACAGGCCGGACACGATGTAGCTCAGGATCATCGTGTTCTCGACGCCGAGCCGTTGCGACAACGTGCCGAGGGTGAGCTTGCCGAAACCGTTGGCGAGCGCGATGCCGCCGGCGGCGGCGGTCGCCGCGGTCGCCGTGAAATGGAAGCTGTTGGAATAGGCCACCATATTGCTCATGCCGGCGAGGCCGGCGCTTGAAACCAGGACGAAGGAGACGATCAGGACCCACATCTGCCCGGTCTTGAGCGCTTCGCTGACGGTGTAGTTGTGTTCCGACGGCCGCGCGATCGCCTTGGTCTTTGGAACCCAGCCCGTGGGCTTCCAGCCCGAAGGCGGATCCTTCATCAGCAATGCGGCGACGATCGACACGCCGGCGATGATGGCGGCCATGATGTAGACGACGGTAAAGAAGGTTTCGGGCGGCGCCGAAGCCGGTATCGCCCGTATCGGAAATATGAAAGGCAGCGAACCCCAGGAGAAGGCGCCCGCGATGAGGCCGGTCATCACGCCGCGCTTGTCGGCGAACCACTTGTTCCCGGTAGTGACGGCGTTGTTGTAGATGAATCCCGTGAAAAAGCTACCGACGCTCCAAAGCACCAAGACCAGCGGATACGAGGGCCCGAGCGCGATGGACAGGATGCCGACCCCGGAAAACAATCCTGCGATGGCGGTCGTCCATCGCGGCCCGTATTTGTCGCGCAACATGCCGCCGGGGAGCATGCCGACGGATTGGAAAATGATGAACGTCGTGAACATCAACGCCACCTGCTCGGGCGACCAGCCGTAGATCGCGCCGATATGGCCGGACATCGAACTCCAGGCGTATTCGAAGGGGCTGATGATGAACATGGCAGAGAACGCCGCCGCCAGCACGACGTAGCGGCTGTATCCCAATATCTCGCGGTCGGTGTGGTCCATCGATTTCAACCCTTCGCCAGGATTTCCGCAATTTCAACGTGGCGGCCCTCACGCGCGGACACTATCCCGGCGCGGATTACGGCCAGCGAGGTCGTGGCGTATTCGCCGCCTATCTCCGGCGCCCCGGCGCCCCGAACCGCATCAGCGAATTCCTCGAGCTCCTCGGCGATGGTGTCCTTGTTCGCGAACGGAACCTTGACCGGCTTTTCCTCGCCGCGCTTGAGCATCCGCAGGCCCTCAAACACGTCGTAATACGCTGTGGCCTCCTTGCCGTAGATGTTCATCAGATAGTATTCAGAAGCCGAGGCATAGCTGGCATTGAGCGTCGATAGCGCGCCATTCTCGTGCTCCAGCACCAGGCTCGCCACGTCCGGGTTGTCGCCCGGCAGCACCAGCCGCGCGAATTGGCCGCTCACTGCCTTGACCGGCCCGATCAGATATTCCAGCACGTCGGTGTAATGGATGCCGATCTGGAGCATCACGCCGCCCGGCATTCCGGCGGCCTGGTAACGCCACGAACCCAGGTCAATCTTGCCGAGACGATCGCGGCTGATGTTGGCTTCGGCGTTGACCAGCTTGCCGAATAATCCTTCGTCGATCTGGCGCTTGATCCAGCGGAACTGGCTTTCCCGGCGGCGTTGATAGCCCAAGGCCAGGACCACACCCGCCTTGCGGCAGATCTCGGTGATCCTGCGGCCGTCGGAAACCGTGTTGGCGATGGGTTTGTCGAGAAAGACATGCTTGCCGGCATCGGCCGCCGCGCGCGTGGTCTCGAGATGCACGCCATTGGGCGTGGTATTGATGACGGCCTCGATGTCCTTGTCGGCGAGAATGGCCTCGTAACTCGGTACCGCGCGGCAGCCATATTTGGCGGCGAAGGCCGCGCGCTTTTCCTCGGAGCGGGAATAGCAAGCGGTGATCGTGAGCTTGCCGGAACGGTTGATCGCGTCGGCCAGCACGTCGGACCACCAGCCCATGCCAAGGGATGCGACGCGCAGCGGCTCAACCGCCATGGCTGGCGCCGATCGCCTCGACGTCGTATTCCGCGGCGAACGAGTGGTGCGCATCCGCGGATGCCGCCTGTAACAAGGCGACACACACGGCCGCCAGCGACCTTTTCATACGCTGGTTATACACCTTGATCTAGACTGCTCGCCAGATGATCGGATCACGACGTATGTGGATCGGCGTGCTGGCCCTGGTGGTCGGCATCACGGCCGTCCTGGTCGGCGCCAACCAGTGGCGGGTCGCGTCGCGCCGCCAGGTGAGGCGCGCCGAAGCCTCGAACAAAGCCGACGTGCGGCGGCAGCTGTTCACCGAGATTCAGCCGGTCCACGTCACCAACTGCGAGCTGAAGCGCTTCGGCGAGCCGCACGACGGCGGCTACCCGCTCTGCGCGAACCTGCTCGGCGCGGTGAAGGCCGGCTATTCGTACGGCATCTCCGGCTACGACGGATGGGGCTGCGACGTCTCGCGCCAGCTGCACGTGCCGGTGCACCAGTACGACTGCTTCGACCTGCACGAGCCGCAATGTCCCGGCGGCAGCACGGTGTTCCACGGCGAGTGCGTCGGCACCACGAAAGCGACCGAGGACGGCCGGCCGTTCGACACGATCAACAACCAGTTCGCGGGCAACGGCCACGGCGAGACGCCCATCGTGATGAAGATCGACGTCGAGGGCGCCGAATGGGACTCGTTCCTCTTCGCGCCCGACAGCGTGTTCGCGCACATCGACCAGCTCGACGTCGAGTTCCACCACGTCGAGGACCCGAAGTTCGTCGCCGCGATGGAGCGGTTGAAGCAGTTCTTCTACGTCGCCCACGTGCATTACAACAACTTCAGCTGCGACCCGGCGATCGGTCCGTTTCCGTCGTGGGCGTTCGAAGTGCTGCTCGTGAACAAGCGGATTGCGATGACCGATGGGTCGCCGGTGCCGGCATCGGACGGCGTCGTCGACGCCGCGAACAATCCCGCCTGGCCGGATTGCCAGCCGGCCGCGCGCGGAGCGTTGTGAAGGCGCGCCTCAACGGTGTCGAGCTCTTCTTCGAGACGCACGGCGACTCGGGCCCGACGGTCGTGCTCGTCCACGGATTGCGCGGCGACCATCACACGTGGGATGCGGTCGCGCCGCTGCTCGCGCGGGGGTGCCGCGTGACGGCCTACGATCGCCGCGGCCACGGGCAGAGCGACCAGAGCAACGTCCACGGCATGCGCGAAGACGCGGCCGACCTGCGCGCGTTGATCGAACAGCTCGCCAAGGTCCCCGTGCACGTCGTCGGCAACGGCGTCGGAGCGACCGTCGTGCTGCTGCTCGTCACCGAACGGCCGGATCTCTTTGCCAGCGTCGCCGTCCACGAGCCGAACCCGCGCAGTCTCGACGTGGATCGCCTCGCCTCGTACGGCGGTCCGCTGCTGATCACACACGGCGATCAGAGTCCTCCGTCGGTGATCCAGATGCTCGACGAGATTTCCGACGCGCTTCCGCGGACCCAGCGCTACATTTTCCGGCGCGCCGGCGACGCGCCGCACGTCACGCATCCCGCCGATTTCGAGCTCGTCGTCGGGAGCTTCATCCGCGGTGTGGCCGGGGCCGCCTGATAGGATCGCCAGATGGCTACGAAAACCGAACACTTTCCCGTCGAGAAAACCGATGACGAATGGCGGAGCCTGCTGACGCCAGAACAGTACGCGGTCCTGCGCGGCCACGGAACGGAACGCCCGGGCTCCTGCGCGCTCCTGCGGGAACACCGCGCGGGGACGTTCAGCTGCGTCGCCTGCGGGCAGCCGCTGTTTGTCGCCGATCGCAAGTTCGAGAGCGGCACGGGGTGGCCGAGCTTTTTCGCGCCGATGGAGGGCGCGATTGGCACGACGGTCGACCGCACCTTCGGGATGGACCGCACCGAGGTCCACTGCAACAACTGCGGCGGTCACCTCGGCCACGTCTTCGACGACGGGCCGCCTCCGACGGGCCTGCGCTACTGCATCAACGGCGTCGCGTTGAACTTTACGCCGGTCCCCTGATGGGATTGACGAATTCCTAGTTGTCGGCCAGGCGATACACCAGCCAGACGGCGAACGCGCACGCGGCCGCCGTCACGATGGTGACGATCACGAACGCCCAGGTGAAGTGCCGCCGCGACGACATGGGGGACGCGCCGCCTAGAGGGCGTCGATCGCCTAATATACCCCCGAGGCCAATATGCGCTTGAACCGCAAAGACTTCCTGAAGCTTGTCGGGCAGGGGACCGCGGCGTCGATGGCCGTGGCGACAGGAGGCGCCGCGCGGATCGCGGCGCAGACCCCGGCCGCACCCGCGAGACAGAAAAAGGAGGTGCGCGGCAACGCGATCAAGGGGACGACCGACGCCGTCCGCCGGTTCATCGCGGCCTCGAGCCTCCGCGAGATGCCGCCCAACGTCGTCACCGAGGGGAAGCGCTGCCTGATCGACAACATCGGCGTGCTCCTCGCGGGATCGACCGCCGAGGGCAGCCACATCCTCCGGCAGTACGCGCAGAAGTCGAGCGGCGCGAAGGAGGCCACCGTCCTCGGGCGCGACCCGCTCGTCGTCTCGGCGGCGCACGCGGCGCTGGCGAACGCCGGCAGCGCGCACGCGCTCGACTACGACGACACGCAGCTGTCGACGACGCCCGATCGGACGTTCGGCCTGCTCACGCACCCGACGACGCCGGCGCTGTCGGCGGCGCTGGCGGTGGCCGAGCGGAGCGGCGCGTCGGGCTCGGCGTTCCTCGAGGCCTACCTGGTTGGCGTCGAGGTCGAGTGCAAGATGGCCGAGGCCATCGATCCCAATCACTACGAGCGCGGCTTTCACAGCACGGGGACGTTCGGCGTGTTCGGCGCGTCGGCGGCCGCCGGCAAGCTGATGAAGCTGACCGAGGCGCAGCTCGCGCACATGCTCGCGATCGCCGCGAGCCTCTCCGCGGGCATCCGCGTCAACTTCGGCTCGATGAGCAAGCCGCTCAATGCCGCCCGCGCGAGCGAGAACGGCGTATTTGCCGCGGAGATCGCGTCGCACGGGTTCACCGGCGGCGACAACGGCCTCGACGGGCAGTGGGGGTTCTTCCAGGTGCTCGGCGACGGCGCGGATCTCGATCGCCTGATCGGCAAGCTTGGAAGGCCCTGGTCGATCGTGACCCCCGGCGTGTCGTTCAAGCCCTATCCGTGCGGCTCGCTGAGCCATCCGAGCATGGACGCGATGATGAAGGTCGCCAAGGACCACGACCTGAAGCCGGATCAGATCAAGGCCGTGCGGCTGCGCGCGGGGAACAACATCCTCGAGCCGCTGCGTTACGGCATCGCAAAGAACGAGCTGGAGGCGAAGTTCTCGGTCCCGTTCCTGATGTCGGCGGTCATCCTCACGCGGCGTGCCGGGATGCGGGAGTTCACCGACGAGTTCGTCCAGAGTCCGGCCGCGCAGCAGATGATGCAGCGCGTCACCGCCGTCCACGACGTCGAGATCGAGAAGCGGGGCTTCGACAAGATCCGCAGCGTCGTCGAAGTCGATCTCGTGGACGGCCGGAAGCTCGTACAGCCGTCGGACGACCGGTATCGTGGCGGCCCGGAGAATCCGTTCACGCGCGAGGACCTGAAGGCGAAGTTCGACGACTGCGCAGGCCTCGTCCTCGCGCAGGATCGGCTCACGCCGGTCTTCAACGCGATCGAGTCGGTCGATTCGATGTCGGACATCCGACAGCTGGTGAGGATGCTGTCGTCCCGCACGTAGTTGGGTTCAGAGGGTTCAGAGGGTTCAGAGGGTTCAGAGGGTTCAAGAGGTTCAGTGGGTTCACCGGGTTCTCGTCTCGTTCAGGCCGTTGTCCTGTCGCTCGTGGCAACGACGGCGCATGCGCAGTCGGCCTACGTCGCGGCGACAATCGGCGCCGACGTCTCGCGCCTCAGTCACTCGACGTCGAGCCTGGCGCGGGTGCCCGCCGGCGACAGCGAGGTGATCAGCTGGTCACTGCGCGCCGGCACGCCGGTGGGGGAGAGCTGGGGCGTGGAGCTCGAATTCGTCCAGTCCGGCCGGAGCCACGGCGAGGTCGTGCCGATCGACGTCTTACCACTGGTCGGCATCGTGACGCCGCCGGGCGGATCGATCGTCAGCCCGGTGCCGACCATCGACGTCATTCCCCGGGCTATCCCCTCGCCGATCGCGTTCCAGACCGACGTCCGGCGCAGTCGGTACAATCTCGACACCGTCGCGTGGGTCCGGCAGCGCGTCAGCGGCAGCGTCGATCTCGTCTATCTCGGCGGCATCGCCTTTTCGCGCCAGCGGATCGAGATCACCCAGACCTTTCCGACCTTCCTCGCGCTGTTTGCGCCGGGCGGCGGAGCGTTCCGCACGACGACGATCGAGTACGGGACACGGCCGCTCGTGGGCGCCGAGGCGCGCATCGCCCTCACCTCGCACGTGCGGCTCGTTCCCGGGATTCGGTTGCAGGGGCTTGACGGCGGATGGCTGCTGCGGCCCTACGCCGGTCTCGGATGGTTCTTCTAGTCTCCGCCTGGTTCCGACGCGATCAGCAATCCGATGAGATCAGCGGCGATCCTTCCGAGACGACATAGCGCCGCACGAGTTCCAACAGGCTGTCGAAACGGAATGGCTTTTCGAGCCACGCATCCGGCCGCAGCGGCGCGCGGTCGTCGTCGGCGATGTCGGAGGCGGTAATCACGATGGTCGGCACCGCGGCCAGGTGCGGTTCGAGCAGCTGGCGAATACGGAAGTCGACGCCCGCCATCGAATCTCCCAGGAGCAGGTCGAGGACGATGAGCGCAAAGGCGTTCGGCTGCGAGGACAGTTCGCGCATGCCGCGATCGGCGTCGGCGACCTCGGTGACCATGTAGCCGTGGAGCTCCAGGAGTTGCGCGAGCCCCTCTCTCACCTCGTTGCGATCTTCGATGAGGAGGATCTCGCCGCGGCGCGCGCTGGTGGCTACCTGTGCCATGGGATGCTCGATGCGCGTGACGGTCCACGATGCGTGCCAGTCCGACTCACTTCCCGCCACTGCGAGTCGGAGTTGGATACGGCCTGTATCCGACTCCGACTCGCAAACGTGGCGACTCGACGTATGCGGAAATTGCTACGCGGTGGAAGAATCTACAGCCTGTCGGCGGCGCGGAATGCGGCCCGGGCCGTCGCGGGTTCCACCAGCGCAAACGCCGACGCGGCCGCGATGCCGACGGCGATTTCGAGGACCGCGAGCCCCGCCTGCGAGTCGTCAACCAGCACACCGGCGACGACAAGGGCCGTGGCGAACAACGCGTCCGACACCAGCACCCATCCCATCGCCCGCCCACGCGCCCATCCAAGCTCGGCAGGATAGAACCGCGACGTGAACCACAGATGCAGCCGCAACGTGACCGCCACGACCGCGGCCGCGAGCACCGCGACGAAGACCGCGTTGCCTTGCTGGCCGCCGATGACGCCGCGCGCAATCCACGTCGGCCAGACCATGACGGCATAGACCACCGCGACAACGGCCTGGTGGAACTCCCACCACCACCGCGAAGACGAGCGGCCGGGCGCCGCCACGCGGATGTCCTGGCGATTCTGGAGCTCGCGCTCGAGTGCGGCGAGCACGTCGCGCGCGGACCCGTAGCGATCGTTGGGGTCCGTCTGCATGCTGCGCCAGGCGATCTCGGACGCCGGCGCCGGCGTCGCGCCCCGTCCCGGCGCCAGCGGATGTCGGCCCGTCAGCATCTCCGTCAGCACGACGCCGAGCGCGTAGATGTCCACGCGCGCGTCGGTGGCTCCGCCGATGAGCTGCTCCGGCGCCATGTAGGCGGGCGTGCCGACCGCATCGCCCGGCCGCGTGAGCCGCGTGTTGACGCTCTCGGCGTGCGCGATGCCGAAGTCGACCACCTTCACGGAACCGGCCGTGGTGATCACGACGTTCTCGGGCTTGAGATCGCGGTGCACGACCCCGGCGTCGTGCGCGGCGCAGAGGGCGCGCGCGATGTCGGCCGCAATCGAGAGCGCACGCGCCGGCTCGAGCGGGCCACGCTCGATCTCGCTGCGCAGCGGATGGCCTTCGATGAACTCCGACGCGATGAACAGGCGGCCGTCGATTTCCTCGAGCGCGTAGACGGTGGCAACCGCCGGATGCGAGATCGTCGCCGCGGCCCGCGCCTCGCGACGCAGGCGCTCGCGCAGCGCCGCATCCGCGTCGTGCACCGGCGGCAGCGCCTTGAGCGCCACGAGGCGGCCCAGCCGGACGTCGCGCGCGCAGTAGACGATCCCCATGCCGCCGCGGCCGATCTCGTATTCGATCTCGTAGGCGCCGAGGCGGGTGCCGCCAAGCGGCTCGTCGACCTCCGCCAGGTCCGACGGATGCATCGTGATCGGGTCCTCGAGGAACATGCCGGCGGTGTCGTGCGCGTGAAGGAGCGCCGCCGCTTCGCGGCCGAGCATCTCGTCGCCGCGCGCCTGCTGCCGCAGCCACTCGTGCCGCGTTTCAGCAGGCTGGTCGAGTGCGCCGTTGAAGAGCGTCTTGAGACGCTCCCACTGCTCGCGCTTCACGATGCGGCATCCACGCCGTCTTCCGGTGCGGAATCCATCGCCCGTTTCAGCCACGCCCGCGCCATCGCCCATTGGCGCTTGACGGTGGCAGGCGAGCGTCCGACGGCTTCCGCCGTTTCCTCGACGGTGAGGCCGCCGAAGTAGCGCAGCTCGACGATCCGTGCCTGCTCCTCGTCGAGCGCCGCGAGCCGCGTCAGCGCCTCGTCGAGCGCGAGGACGTCGACCGTCGGGCCCTCGGCCGACATCAGCCCTTCGTCCAGCGTGACGCGCTGCGGCGCGCCGCCGCGCTTGGCGGCCTTCCGCGCCCGCGCGCGCTGAACGAGGATCTGGCGCATCGACAGCGCGGCAATCGCGAGGAAATGCGTGCGATTGGCGAAGGGACGGGCCTTCTCCGCCGCCAGGCGGACGAACGCCTCGTTGACGAGCGCCGTCGCCTGCAGCGTCTGGCCCGGCCGCTCGCGCCGGATGTAGCCCGCCGCGATCCGCCGGAGCTCGTCGTAGACGAGCGGCATCAGCGAATTGGGGTCGGCGGATTTCCGGTGGTCCGACCCCATGCAGTCAGCGTCGTTCGATGATGACCTGTTGAATGACGATGTCTTTCACCGGGCGGTCGCGATCGCCCGTCTTCGTGCGGCCAATCCTGCTCACGACGTCCATCCCGTCCACGACCTCCCCGAAGACGGCGTGGCGGTCGTCGAGGTGCGGCGTCGGCGCCAGCGTGACGAAGAACTGGCCGGCATTGGTGTTCGGACCGCGGTTGGCCATCGAGAGGATGCCCGCCTTGTTGTGGCGCAGCTTCGGATGAAACTCGTCCGCGAAGGTATAGCCGGGTCCGCCAATCCCCTGGCCGAGCGGATCGCCGCCCTGGATCATGAACCCGTCGATGATGCGATGGAAGATCGTCCCGTCGTAATAGGGCTTCTGCACCTTCTGGTTCGTGCGTGGATCGCTCCACTCCTTGGTGCCTTCGGCAAGCCCGACAAAATTCTCGACCGTGTGCGGGGCCTCATCGAAGAGATGAACGGTGAAGTTGCCCTCAGAGGTGACGAAGCGCGCGTAAGTTCCCGGCAACCGGTGGCTCCTTGTGTGCACTGCATCGCATGCAGAGCTATGGGTCACAGAGGATACCACTGCCACGCAGTACAATTCGGTACATGACCCCCGTCGCTCGAACCGCGGAAGACGACACGCTCGACGCGGTCGTGGCCGGCGAAGCCGACGATCCGTTTGCCGTACTCGGACCGCACGCAACGACGCACGACGGCCGTCCCGCCATCGTCATCCGCACGATGCAGCCGTCGGCGACGAGCGTCGAGCTGCTCGTCGGCGATCGCACGGTTCCGATGGCGCGGAGGCATCGCGACGGTCTCTTCGAGGCGGTCGTCGACGCCGAAGGACGCTCGCCGCGCGACCTCTTCTATCGCCTCCGCATCCGCGAGGGGCACGACGTCCGCGAGACGATCGATCCCTACCGGTTCGGACAATTTCTGACAGATTTCGACCTACACCTCTTCGCGGAGGGGACGCACTACCGGGCGTGGGAAAAGCTCGGAAGCCGGCGCATCACGATCGAAGGGCTGACCGGCGTCCACTTCGCGGTCTGGGCGCCGAACGCGCAGCGCGTCAGCGTGATCGGCGACTTCAACCGGTGGGACGGCCGCGCGAACCCGATGCGGAAGCTCGTGCCGTCGGGCGTGTGGGAGATCTTCATCCCCGAGCTCCGCGACGGCGCCTGCTACAAGTTCGAGATCCGCACGACGGGCGGGCACCTGCTGCACAAGACGGATCCGTACGGCCGCTACTTCGAGGTGCCGCCCAACACCGCGTCGGTCGTCTTCGAGGAGCGATACGCCTGGCGCGACGGCGACTGGATGCGCGACCGTCCGTCGTTCGACGGGTGGCGCGAGCGCCCGATGTCGGTCTACGAGGTGCATCCCGGCTCGTGGCGCCGCGTTCCCGAGGAGGGGAGCCGCTTCCTCACGTATCGGGAGCTGGCCGAAACGCTCGTCCCGTACGTGCGCGAGCTGGGCTTCACGCACATCGAGCTGATGCCGGTCATGGAGCATCCCTTCGGGGGCTCGTGGGGCTACCAGGTGATCGGCTTCTTCGCGCCGACGAGCCGGTTCGGGACACCGGACGACTTCCGCTACTTCGTCGACGAGTGCCACTGCCACGGCCTGGGCGTCATCCTCGACTGGGTCCCCGGCCACTTTCCGAAGGACCGGCACGGTCTCGCGGAGTTCGACGGCACCGCGCTCTACGAGCACGCCGATCCGCGCAAGGGCGAGCACCAGGACTGGGGGACGCTCATCTTCAACTACGGCCGCAACGAGGTCCGCACGTTCCTCCTCAGCAACGCGCTCTTCTGGCTCGAGGAGTTCCACGTGGACGGCCTGAGGGTCGATGCGGTGGCGTCGATGATCTACCTCGATTACTCGCGCGAGCACGGTCAGTGGATCCCGAACCAGTTCGGCGGGCGCGAGAACCTCGAGGCGGTGGAATTCCTCAAGCAGCTGAACGTGCTGACGCACGGCCGCGTCGGCGGCAGCATCACGGTTGCGGAGGAATCGACCGCGTGGCCGGCGGTGAGCCGGCCCGTGTACGTGGGCGGGCTCGGCTTCAGCTACAAGTGGAACATGGGCTGGATGCACGACATGCTCGAGTACATGACGCAGGACCCGGTGCACCGCCGCTGGCACCACAACCAGGTGACGTTCTCGATGCTCTACGCGTTCACCGAGAACTTCGTGCTGCCGTTCTCGCACGACGAGGTCGTCCACGGCAAGCGCGCGATGCTCGACAAGATGCCGGGCGACCTCTGGCAGAAGCACGCCAATCTGCGCTCGCTGTACGGGTACATGTTCGCGCACCCGGGCAAGAAGCTGCTGTTCATGGGGTCGGAATTCGGCCAGTGGCGCGAGTGGAACTACGACACGAGCCTCGACTGGCACCTGCTGCAATACGCCGAGCACCAGGGACTCCGCCAGTGGGTGCAGGACCTCAATCACACCTATCAGCGCGAATCGTCCCTGCACGAGGTCGACTTCGATTACACCGGCTTCCAGTGGGTCGACTGCTGCGACAACGAGCACAGCGTGATGTCGTTCCTCCGGCGCGCGAAGAACCCGGCGGACTTCTCGCTGATCGTGACCAACTTCACGCCGGTGCCGAGGCTGGACTACCGCATCGGGGTGCCCGAAGGCGGGTGGTACCGCGAGCTCCTCAACAGCGACAGCGCGCGCTACAGCGGCAGCAACATGGGCAATGGCGGCGGCGCCCACGCCGAGCCGCGGCCGATGCACGGCTTCGACTACTCGATGTCGCTGACCGTGCCTCCGTTGGGATTCCTGCTATTCAAGCGCTAGTTACCGGCGACGGGCCACAGAGGCACAGACACAGAGAACTGAATTACCTTCCGGGCTCACGCAAGAGGCTTTGAATCTCCTGCTCCCAGGCGCTCTTGTCCACGACGCCGGCATGGATATCGGCGATTCGGCCCCTCTTGTCGATCAACAGTGTTACCGGCAACGCCGTGATCTCGTACGGCTTCATCAACGACGGGTAGCCACCGACGATTGAATAGGGAATCGGATGTTCCTTGAGGTACGGAATGATCAATCGTTCGCCTTCCTCGTCCATGGCCGCGCCGATCGTGATCATGCCCTTCGTTTTGTACTTCCTGTCGAATTCGATGAACCACGGGATTTCGACCTTGCAACCGGTGCACCACGTCGCCCAGAAGTCCAGCAGGACCACGTGGCCTCGATAGGATGACAGCGCGATCCGATCACCCTTCAGCGTCTGCAGCGTGAAGTCGGGTGCGAGCTTCCGCTGGTCAACTCGCGTTGTGTCAGCGGACGTCGCGACAGCTGATAGAGCACATGCGACGACGATTCCTGCCAGCCTCATATGACCTTCCCCGGCGACTGCCGTGAGCGAGATTGCGCGACGATGTAGAGCGCCGGCCACAGCAGCAGAAGCGGAAGCAGCCGAACCTCCCAGCCTGCTTGCACCAATCCTGCGCCGTAGATGCGACCATCAAGCTGCCACCATCCGAGGATGGCGGAGAACTGGATACCGCGAATCTCCGCACCAGTGAGAGCAACGAGCGCCAGCGCGAGTGCGGTTGCGCTCCAGAGAGGCAT
The DNA here is from genome assembly GCA_035635535.1 of Vicinamibacterales bacterium. GTDB lineage: Bacteria > Acidobacteriota > Vicinamibacteria > Vicinamibacterales > UBA2999 > Gp6-AA40. The sequence goes on from DASQAX010000052.1 coordinate 17,719, forward strand.
AGCGATGGGGCGCCGACTCATTCGCGTGCCCACCAGTGCCGGCAAGACGACGAATGCTGCGCGGAGGGCGAACGGCAGCACCTGGTCGTACACGTGAACCGCAAACACCGCCTCATTGAATCGGCCGTGAGGCTGATCGACGGCGAAGAACTCTCCGAAGACGACGAGAACCAGCAACCATCCGTTGATCCAGGCGGTTCGTCGCGAGATCGAGCCGATCACGAATCCGGCCATCCAGGACCAGCAGGCGAGCGCCAGACAGTCGAGCGCGATCTGTGCCGCGGCTCGAGCGACGTCGTGCCTCCATCCCTGAAACGAGAAATACGTCCAGCTTCCGTTGTGCAGGTACACGAACGCGTCGATCGCCGCACCTTCGGACCACCAACGGCACAGCAGGCTCAGGAGCATCCCCAGCGGGATCACGACGCCGAGCAGCGCGGCCCATGGCCGCCACTCGAGCCACAGGGCGAACTGGCGTCGCACCACCAGGCCGAGGACGTCGAGCAGGGCGCTCGCCCCGCTGCGACCCGATTCCTCGAGATCGCCGCGTACGGCCTCGCGTTCGTCGGCGTCGAGCGCCTGCGAGACGATATCGGCGAGGCGCCGCCACAGACGATTCATGGCCTGGCGCGCTGCGAGGCCCAGGTCACGCCGCGGCTGACGCGTCTCACGGCTTCGTAGAATTCCGTCGCCGCCTCGATGCCCTTTGCCGTGACCTTGACCTCTCTCTTCGCGCGGCCGCCGCGTTGAGGCGTCGCCTCACCCATCGTGGTTTTCAGGAGGCCCTTGTTTTCCAGGCGATCCAGCGTTGTGTAAAGGGCGCCGATGGAACAGGCCGTTCCGGTCGCCTTCTCGATTTCCTCGCGAATCGTCGCGCCGTACGCCTCGTCGCCGAGCCGCGCGGCCGCCGCAATGAGCAGATATTCGAATTCCCCCAGCACGATTACTTCTACATAGTGATACTAATTGGTTCAGCCTGTCAACCGAGAGTCAGAGAAAGAAATGTCCCTCTGTGTCTCTGAGTCTGCGGCTCGTCAGCGCCCGTGTGAGACGTCGGCAAGCGATGGGACGCTGCTCATCGCGCCGACGCGTGTGCAGCTGACGGCCGCGGCGGCGTTGGCGAATCGAAGCACGTCTCGCGGCTCGTCGCCGCGCAGCAGCGCGTAGGCGAACGCCCCGCGGAACACGTCGCCCGCGCCGGTCGTGTCGACCGTCGTCACCGGGATGCCGGGCTCGGTCATGAATGCATCGCCGGCGAGCATCGCCGCGCCCCTCGCGCCGAGCGTCACGCAGAGCATCTGGTGATGCGGCCGGCGCAACCGCTCGAGCGCGCGCGCCAGATCGGTCTCGCCGGTGAGCGCCGCCGGCACGTGCTCCGCGAAGATCGGGACGGTCACTCCATCGACCAGGCTGCGGACGTCGTCGCCGGTCCGCTCGATGTCGCTCGTCACCGGGAGGCCGGCGTCGCGTGCGATGCGCGCCGCCTCGATGCTGGCGTCGAGGTCGACGTCATCGACGTGCAGCAGCCGCGCCGACGCGATCGCCTCGCGGTCGATCTCGCGGCGCTCGAGCGCGAGGCGCGGGTCGCGTTTCCAGAGCACGATGCGCTCGCCTTCGCGATCGTCCAGGAGAATGACCGCGAACGGATTGCGCGCATCCCGCACGATCGCGTGCGAGACGTCGATGCCCCGGCGGGACAGCTCCTCGCGCATGCGCGACCCGTGCTCGTCGGACCCGAGCGTCCCGATGTACGAGGTCCTCAATCCCATCGCGGCGCACGTCGCGAGCGCGGTCGTCACCTGTCCGCCGCAGGAGATCAGATGGTCGGTGATCGGCAGCTTCGCGAAGCGGCTGTCGGGACGCGGATAGGCGGGGAGACGATAGACGAAATCGACCGAGTTGGCGCCGACGCCGACGACGTCATGGCGCCCCGTCAAGGGGCGGCCGGCACGTCCTTCGGCCGCTGCCATCCCTTGTACGTGCCGAGCACGCGCGTCCACTTCGCGAACTCCGCGAGGTGCATCAGCGCCCGCGAGCACGCCATGTCGTCGCGCCGTGCCTCGACCTCGACGTAGAACAGGTATTCCCATGGCCGGCCGCGGATGGGCCGGCTCTCGAGCTTCGCCAGGTTGATGTCGCGCAGCGCGAAGACCGACAGCGCCTTGAAGAGCGCGCCGGGCGTGCTCGGCAGCGCGAAGACGATCGTCGTCTTGTCGGCGTCGGCGGCCGCGACACCGCCGATGATGGCAAAGCGCGTGATGTTGTATTCGTAGTCCTGCACCGCCTCCTGCAGCACCTCGAGGCCGAAGACCTCCGCCGCGCGACGCGAGGCGAGCGCCGCGGCATTCTTCAACTTCTGCTCGGCGACGAGCTTCGCCCCGCCCGCGGTGTCGTACACCGCTTCGACGGTGACGCCCAGGTCCTTCAGATACCGCTCGCACTGCGCCAGCGCCTGCGGATGCGAATAGACCACCTTCACGTCCGACAGCTTCGTGCCCGGCAGCCCCTGCAGGCAGTGGACGACGTCGAGCTCCACTTCGCCCGTGATCATGATCTCGTGCTCGAGCAGCAGGTCGTAGTTGCGGTGGATCGTCCCGCCGATGGAGTTCTCGAGCGGCACGACGCCGTGGGTCGAGCGCTTCCGCACCACGGCTTCGAACACCTCGTCGAAGCTCTTGCACGGCATCGTTTCGACGTGCGGCCCACCGTAGAGGAGCGCCGCAGCTTCGCTGTAGGCGCCCGGCTCTCCCTGATACGCGAGTCTCAAGACTTTTCTCCTGCGACAGGCTGTCGGACGGGATGTCCCTTGCGCGCCGCCGTCGCCGCCGCGGCCCGCACCGCGCCCCCCGCGAGCATCGCCGCCGACGAGACGGCGAGCAGCACCGCCAGCGCCCATGCGGGCGTGGGCGGCATGTAGCCGGCGGCGTCGCCGCCGGCGAGTGCGGCCGCGCGGAAGATGACGGCAATCATCGTATATCTCATCTCGTCGTGTTCGGCGAGCTTCGCGCACAGGTAGCCGCCGAGCAGCGCCATGAACGACGAGACGACGAGCCGAATCGCCAGGACGGGGGGCGCGTTGAGCACGACCGCGTAATCGTCCAGCGACTGGATCGCGCGTCCCGCGAGCGCGTTGGCGAGCATCGAGTCGAGGAACTGCACGAAGCCGACCGACACCGCGAGGCCGACGAAGACGCCGACCAGTCCCCGCAGCAGCGTCATCGCTTCGTGACCAGCGCGCCGATGACGTAGCCCGCCGCCGCCACGCCGAAGCCGACGACGAACATGTCGCGTCCGCTGGCCCAGACGCCGCGGCCGGTGAAGATGCTTCGGGCCGCGCCCACCGCGAAATGCGCCAGCATGCTGATGGTCAGCGACGCCCATATCGCCGGTCCCGCGGGGAGCATCAGGAAGGGGAGCAGCGGAATGACGGCGCCGAACGCGGTCGCCGTGCCGGTCACGAGGCCGTCGGCGAGCGGCGTCACCGAGGGCGGCTGAATGCCGAGCTCCTCCTGGTCCTTCGTCTGGAGCGCGCGCGTCGGGTCGCGCATCATCATTTCAGCCGACTCGCGCGCGTTGTCGGGGGCCAGGCCCTTGGCCTCGAGAATGAGCGCCAGCTCCTTCTCCTCGAGATCCGGCATCAGTCGCAGCTCGTCGCGCTCGATGGCGACCTGGCGGGCCGCCACCTCGGCCTCGCTCTTGGCCGCGAGGTAGCCGCTCGAGCCCATCGACAGCGCGTCGGCCAGCGCGCCGGCAATGCCCGTCACGACGACGATGTGCGGCTCGACGCTCGCGCCAATCACGCCGGCCACGAGCCCGAAGTTCGCGGTCAATCCGTCGTTGAAGCCGTACACGACGCTGCGCAGGTACCCGCCGACCGCGAGGCCGTGCCACGGCTCGCCCTGGCGTCCGACGGACTCGGAGAGGTGCTGCGCGTGTTCGGCGGATTCGGTGGCAATGGCCACCGCCGTGTCGTGCGTCCTCTTGTCGGTCGCCCCGCGCGCGAGCCGCAGGTACGAGCCGACCTCGCGCGACTCCTCGGCGATGATGAGCGGGAGGACGGCGCCAGATCCGAACAGGCGCGCCACCGCGGCGAGCAGCCGCGAGCGCACCGACGGCGAATGCGAGGGGACCTCGCCGCCGTGCTCGTGGAACAGCGAGCGCCAGCGCTCGACGTGTTCGTCCTCGACTTTCGCGAGGTTGTCGAAAATCGCGCGGCGCTGCGGGTTCGCCTCCACGCGCGCCAGCGCGCGATAGAGCCACGCGGCGTCCATCTCGTCGAGGTAGTACTCGCTCCAGACGGCTTCGACAGGCACAGCTCGATGCTATCGCGGCCGGCCTCTTCGTGCGACGGAGCCGCGGCGGGGCGCCGCGTTTTTCGCGCCCACGGCTATGGCAGAGCGGTCACGACCGAGACGACGATTGAGCCAAGCGACGCGGCCAGGCAGATCACCGCGATCAGCACGTGATCGCCGCGCTCCGGCTTCATCGGGTTGAGAATCATCGCCGCGAGATAGCCGCCGCCGAACCCGCCCGCATGCGCGTAATTGTCGATGTTGGGCATGATGAAGCCGTAGAACACGAGCATGATGACGATGCGCGTCGCCTCGGCCCGGACGAGACGGCTGCCCGTGCTGCGGCCGTAGTACATCAACGCGCCGATGAGGCCCGAGATCGACGCGGACGCCCCCACCGTGAACAGGCTGCCGTGCAGGAACGGAAGCGCCGGCAGAAAGAGCGCCGCACACGAGCTGAGCGCGAAGCCCGCCACCGCCCCCGCCGTGTAGATGATGACCGTCCGGCCGGGCCCGTAGAACTGCGCTGTCACCGGTCCGAGCTGCCAGAGCGCCATCATGTTGAAGAGGATGTGCAGCAGGCCCGCGTGGAGCCAGCCGGCGCTGAGCACCGTCCACCACCGATGGTACAGAAAGACCGGCACCGCGCCGCTCTCGCCGAACAGCAGCAGCGCGCGATTGTTCGGACCGAGGAACGACAGCGGGCTTCCCTGCCCAATCATCCCGCCGCTCGAGACGAGCGTCAGGACGTAGATGGTCGCGCACGAGCCGATGATGAACGGGATGAGGCCGAGATCGGCCCCGAGCGATCGGAGCAGCGGCGCGAACCCCCATAACCCGGGATTGCGCCGGCCGCAGTTGTAGCACGTGTCGTCGTTGACGCCGACGAGCACGCCGCAGGAAGTGCAGATCACGGAGCCAGTCCGCTGGCGACGGAGCATTCCGTCGATAATACCTTCATGGAAATCCCAAATTCCAAGCTCCAAGCTCCAAATCCCAAGCTCGCGATCCGCGTCCTCTTGGGTTTTGGAATTTGGAACTTGGATCTTGGAGCTTGCCGACGATGAGAATCATCGTCGGAATGACGGGGGCGACCGGCGTGATCTACGGCGTCAGGCTGCTGCAGCGGCTGCGCGAGGCCGACGTCGAGACGCACCTCGTCATCAGCAAGTGGGGCGCGCGGACGCTGCTCCACGAGACGCCGTATTCACGCGAGCAGGTGGAAGCGCTGGCCACCGAGGTGTACGCGCCCAACGACATGGGCGCGGCGATCG
>DASQAX010000053.1:0-2405 GCA_035635535.1 Vicinamibacterales bacterium
CCCGCCGAAGCGTCGCGAAGCCAGCGTTCCTCGGCTGAAGCGACGCGGAGGCGGGGAACCAGCGGGCGAGGACCGCGTTGTTCTCGAGGTGCGGCGTCGTCAGCGCGCTCGGAAAGCGAAGCTCGCCGCGGGCCGCATCGAAGTCGTAGTCGGTCGTGGGCGGCGTCGCGAAAAACGCGCTCGTGTCGCCCATGATGCCGTCGATCCAATTGTGGAGGGCGGGTCCTTCTGGCTCGTGTAGGGCGGGTCCTTCTGGACCCGCCAGATCGACCCACCCGTTCCCCCATTCAAACGGCCGGACGACGCGATCCCTGGTGGCCGAGGCGAGCCGCTGCTCCCAGCGGTGAAAGAAACGGCTCAGCATCCCTCGACTCGCTGCGCTCGCTCGGGACAAGTCCCCTCGACTCGCTCGGGAACCGTCGAGATGGCGGCGGCAAGTCCGTTGCACCACCGGACGTCATGTTCGAGCATCCGCAGCCGCCCGACTCGACGCCGCGCCGGGAAGGGGTACCCGACATCATCGACGCGCCGCCGCCGGACATTCCCGTGGTGCCGCCGCCGGACATCCCGCCGCCGGATGTGCCCGACGTTCCGAGGCCTCAACGGGAGCGGCCCGGCCCGAGGTAGCCGGCGTGCGCGGCCGCGCGCGCGGCCACGATGGACTCGACGGCCCTGGCGACCCGGAGCAGTCCCGGTGTGTCGCCGGACGCGCCAACGAGCTGCGCGCCGACCGGAAGGCCTTCCGTGGTACTGCCGCACGGAAGCGACAACGCCGGATGGCCTGAGACATTGAACACCTGCGTGCAGCGCAGCATCACGTTGCGGACCGGTTCCTCGACCGTGCCGATCCTGACCGTCGCTGCGCCAATCTTCGGCGCGGGAATCGCGAGCGCCGGAAGCAGCAGGGCGTCGCGGTCTTCCAGCGCGGCATCCACCTCGCGCCGAATCAGCTCGCGTCCCCGCATCGCCCTCGCGTAGTCTTCGCCGAGAACGTAGCGTCCCATCTCCAGCCGGATGCGAACGTTCGGCGTGTAATCCTCGGGCCGCCGTTCGAGTGTCTTCGCGTGATAGGCGGCCGCCTCCGTCAGCACGATGTGGAGGTAGATGGCGGCGACGTCTCCGGCATGCGGAATCGACACCTCCTCCAGCGTGGCGCCGGCGTCGCGGAGCCGTTCGCACGCGGCGTCGAACGCGGCCGCGACCTGGGGATCGAGCAGCGCCATGAAGTAGCTGCGGGCAATGCCCAGGCGCAGCGCGCGAAGGTCGATCGGCTTGCCGGCGGGACGCGCGCCGCCGCCGCGCAGCACGTCGTAGAGGATCGCCGCGTCTTCGACGCACCGGCAGATCGGTCCGATGTGGTCGAGCGTGCCGCTGAGCGGCACGACGCCTTCCGTCGAGAGCTCGCCGAACGCCGGCTTCAGGCCGACGAGGCCGCAGACCGCCGATGGAATGCGAATCGACCCGCCCGTGTCGGTGCCCATCGACGCGAAACACATCCCGTCGGCGACCGACGCCGCGGAGCCGCCCGACGACCCGCCCGGCGACCGGTTCGGGTCGTGAGGATGCCGCGCGGGCCCGAAGGCCGAATCCTCGTTCGTGGTGCCGAAGGCGAACTCGTGCAGGTTCGTCTTGCCGATGACGATCGCGCCGGCCTCGCGCAGCGCGGCGACCGACGGCGCGTCGGCGTCGGCCACGTGGTGCTCGCGCACGCGCGAGGCGGCGGTGGTCGCCGTGCCGCGCACGTCGAACAGATCCTTCAGGGAAATCGGGACACCGTGCAGCGGGCCGAGGCGCCGCCCGGCGGCCATCTCGCGGTCGGCCTCGCGCGCCTGCTCGCGGGCCTCGCTCCCGAACACGGTGATGAACGCGTTGAGTGTCGCGTTGCGCTCCGCGATGCGCTGGAGGCATCGCTCGACGACCGCTTCCGCCGTCGTCTCGCGTGCCTGGAGCGCGCGCGACAGGTCGGCAATGGTGTGCGGGTCAGCGGCCACGGCCGGGATCCGGACCCAGCGCCGCGTCACCGGTCGCGTCGGCGTTCCACTCCGCCGTCCTCAGCGCCGACGTCGCCTTCGCGAGCGCCTCGAGCAGCGGCTTGAGCTCGGGAAGGCCCCGCCGCTCCGCGTCGTGCGTTGCCATTTCGAGCCACGCTTTCACCGTCATGCCCGTACAGCGTGCCCTGATTGGCGCGTGAGACACACCAAGATCATCGCGACCGTCGGTCCGGCCAGCGACAGCGATGACCTCATTCGCGCATTGATTGGCGCCGGTACCGACGTCTTCCGCCTCAACTTCTCGCACGGCACGCACGACACGCACGGCGCGGCGATCGGACGCATCCGTGACGCGGCCGAACACGCAGGGCGCCACGTCGCCATCATGCAGGATCTCAGCGGCCCGAAGATCCG
>DASQAX010000054.1:0-15276 GCA_035635535.1 Vicinamibacterales bacterium
TCAACCAGCAGAACCAGCTGACCCCGGCCGGCCAGATTGGCGGGCCGCCGGCCGGGACCGGCACCGAGTACACCTATACGGTCCGTACGCAGGGACGGCTGCTCGACGATTCGGAGTTCGCCGAGATCATCCTCCGCACCAACCCGGACGGCTCGGAAGTCCGCCTCAAGGACGTTGCTCGCATCGAGCTCGGGACGATGCTGTACAACGCGGTCGGCCGCCACGACGGCAAGCCGGCCGCCGTGATCGCCGTCTTCCAGATTCCGGGCACCAACGCGGTTGCGGTTGCCGACAGCATCAAGGCGACCATGGAAGAACTGAAGACGCGCTTTCCGCGCGACATGGACTACCTGATCTCGCTGGACACGACGCTGCCCGTCACCGAAGGGATCAACGAAATCGTCCACACGCTCTTCGAGGCCGTCGCGCTCGTCATTATCGTCGTGTTCATCTTCCTGCAGAACTGGCGCGCGACCCTCATCCCGCTGATGACGGTGCCCGTGTCACTCGTCGGCGCGTTCATCTTCTTCCCGATGCTGGGCTTCTCGATCAACGTGCTCTCGCTGCTCGGCCTCGTCCTCGCCATCGGCATCGTCGTCGACGATGCGATCGTCGTGGTGGAGGCGGTGATGCACCACATCGAGCACGGGATGCCGCCGAAGGAGGCGACGATCAAGGCGATGGAAGAAGTGTCGGGCCCGGTCGTCGCGATTGGCCTGATCCTCATCGCGGTGTTCGTGCCGGTCGGCTTCATGGGCGGCATCACCGGACGCCTGTATCAGCAGTTCGCGATCACGATCGCGCTGTCGGTGCTGCTGTCGGTCGTCAACGCGCTGACGCTCAGCCCGGCGTTGGCGGGCCTGCTGCTCAAGGCGCCGACCGGCAAAAGAACGCTGCTCACGCCGTTCTACAACGGGTTCAACAAGGCGTTCGGCGCCGGCACCGACGCCTACGTGAGCTTTGCCGCCATCCTGATCCGGAAGATGTTCCGGAGCCTCGCGTTCATCGGCGTGCTGATCTACGTGATCGTCGTCCTGGTCCGGCAGATCCCGGGCGGCTTCGTGCCGGAGGAGGACCAGGGCTACATCATGGTCAACGCCCAGCTGCCCGACGCGGCGTCGCTCGGGCGCACCGACGCCGCGATGCGGAAGGCCGAGGCGGTCCTGGAGAAGAACGAGGCGATCGAAGGCTTCAACACCATCAGCGGCTACTCGCTGCTCACCGCCGCGTACTCCTCGAACATGGCCTTCTTCTTCGTGCAGCTCAAGCCCTGGGAGGAGCGGAAGGCCCCCGAGGAGCACGCCAGGGAAGTCGTCAACGCGCTGAACCGAGCGTTTGCGCGCGAGATCCCGGAAGGGCAGGTGTTTGCGTTCGGGCCGCCCGCGATTCCGGGGCTCGGCACCGGCGCCGGCTTCACGATCGAGCTGCAGGACCGCAGCGGAGGCACGCCCGAATACCTCGCCGAGCAGACGCAGAAGTTCATCGCCGCCGCGCGCAAGCGCCCGGAGATCGGGCGCATCACGACCGTGTATCGCGCCTCGGTCCCGCAGATCTACGCCGACATCGACCGGACGAAGGTGCTGAAGCTCGGCGTCCCGTTCAACGACGTCAACACGACGCTCGGCGCGCTGCTCGGCAGCTCCTACATCAACGACTTCAACCGGTTCGGCCGCGTCTACAAGGTCTACCTGCAGGCCGAGCCGGAATTCCGGAGGGACGCCAGCCAGCTCGGGCTGTTCTTCGTCCGCAACCAGGGCGGCGGCATGGTGCCGCTCGACACGCTGCTGACGACGCGTCCGAGCGCGGGGCCCGAGTTCACCAATCGCTTCAACCTGTTTCGCGCCGCGGAACTGACCGGCGTCCCGGCGCCGGGCTATTCATCGGCGCAGGCGCTCGACGCGCTCGACGAAACAGCCCGCGCCGTGCTGCCGCCGGACATGAGTCACGACTGGGCGGACATGTCGTACCAGGAACGCAAGGCACCCGGCGTCGCCGTGACGTTCATGCTCGCCATCTTCCTCGTCTTCCTGATTCTCGCGGCGCAGTACGAGAGCTGGGGGCTGCCGTTCAGCGTGCTGCTGGGAACGCCGTTCGCCGCCTTCGGCGCCTTCCTCGGCCTCTGGCTCGCGCGGCAGATGTCGCCGAGCTACGTCAACAACGTGTTCGCGCAGATCGGGCTCATCATGCTCATCGGCCTCGCCGCGAAGAACGCGATTCTCATCGTCGAGTTCGCCAGGGCAGAGCGTGAAGCCGGCAAACCACTGATCGAGTCCGCACTGGCAGCGGCGCGACTTCGCTTCCGGCCGATCCTCATGACGGCCTTCGCGTTCATTCTCGGAGTCGTGCCGCTGCTGACGGCGTCAGGCGCGGGAGCCGAGGCCCGCAAGGTCATGGGGATGGCGGTGTTCTCGGGGATGCTGATCGCGACGATCATCGGCGTCTGCCTGATTCCGGTCCTGTTCGTCGTCGTCGAGCGCGTGATTGGCGGCGCATCCAGTCACGCGCCCATCGCGGTGCCTCCAACGCTGGCGACCGAGCACGGCGGCGCGGACCAGTGAGATGGCGCTCCCGATGCGGTCTCGAATCGCCCTCGCGGCCTTTCTCGCGTCGCTGACCGCCGGCTGCGCGCCGGTCGGCCCGAACTACAAACGTCCGGAGGTCCCCGCGCCGGCGCAGTACCGGTTCGTCGACAGCGTGCAGGCCGCATCGCTGGCCGATCTGCCGTGGTGGCAGGTCTTCGACGATCCGGTGCTGCAGGCGCTCATTCGAGAGGCGCTCGCCGGCAACCTGGATGTGCGCGCCGCGGCGGCGCGTGTCGAACGGTTTCGCGCCGAAGCCGGCATCGCGAAGTCATTGCTCTATCCGCAGGTCGACGGCACAGCGGCCTACACCATCCAGCAGAACTCGGGAACGGCCGGCGGCGACGTGCAGCAGAACGCCGTGTACGGCTTTCAGCTGTCGTGGGAAATCGATCTGTTCGGCCGCATCAGGCGCGAGAGAGAGGCGGCGCTCGCGCGGGTGCTTGCGAGCGAGCAGGGGCGCCGCGGCGTGCTCGTCACGCTGGTCGGGGATGTCGCGTCCACCTATTTCCTCCTGCGTGAGCTCGACGTCGAGCTCGGCATCGCGCGCCGGACGCTGGGTGTGAGCGACGAAACGGTCACGTTCTTTCAGAACCGGTTGGATGGCGGTGTGTCCAACCAGCTCGAGGTCGATCGCATCCGCGCGTTCCGCTCGACGACGGCGGCGGCGATTCCCGATCTCGAACGGCAGATCGCCGTCGCGGAGAATGCGCTCGCGCTGATCCTCGGCCGCGTCCCCGGCCCTGTTGCGCGCGAGCCAATCGAGACGCTGCCTCCCGCGCCTCCGCTGATTCCTCCAGGGCTTCCGGCGGCGCTGCTCGAACGCCGGCCTGACGTCGTCGAAGCCGAGGAGCTTCTTGCCGCGACGAACGCGGACGTCGGCGCGGCGCGGGCGCTGTTCTTCCCGGCCATCAGCCTCACGAGCTTTCTTGGCGGCATCAGCGGCAGCCTCGCCACGCTGCTCGGCGGCAGCGGGGCGGCGTGGCAGGCCGCACCGGGCCTGCTGCAGCCGGTCTTCAACGGCGGTCGGCTTCGCAGCAATCTCGACGCGGCGCGCGCGAGCTACGACGAAGCGCTGGCGGAGTATCAGAAGGCGGCGCTGAACGGCTACCGCGAAGTGGCCAACGCGCTCGTGACCATTCAGAAGCTCTCCGAGGTGAGCACCGAGCAGCAAACGGGCGTCACGGCGCTGCAGGATGCCTCGAGCCTCTCGCGCATGCGCTACAACAACGGCCTCGCCAGCTACATCGAGATTCTCACCGCGGATCAGGACCTGTTCGAGCAGCAGCTGCTGCTGGCGCAGACCAGCGGCGCCGAGCTGCGCGCGCGGGCGGACCTGTACCGCGCGCTCGGCGGAGGGTGGCAGCCATGAAGAAAGCCAATGGGCACGCGAAGCCGCTCAAGCGGAAGAAGTACGAGGACGAGCTGAAGGGCCTCCAGGCGAAATTGTGCGTGCTCCAGGACTGGGTCAGGGCGAAAGGGCTTCGTGTCGTGATCGTCTTCGAGGGGCGCGACGCCGCCGGCAAGGGCGGCGCCATCAAGGCCATCACCGAGCGCGTCAGTCCGCGCGTCTTCCGGGTCGTGGCGCTGCCGGCGCCATCCGATCGCGAGAAGAGCCAGATGTACATGCAACGCTACCTGCCGTACCTCCCCGCGGCCGGCGAGATCGTCATTTTCGATCGCAGCTGGTACAACCGCGCCGGCGTCGAGCGCGTCATGGGTTTCTGCTCGACGCGCCAGTACCGGCGGTTCCTCGAGTTGTGCCCGGCGATGGAGCGCGAAATGGTGCGGAGTGGCCTGATGCTGGTCAAGGTCTGGCTCGAGGTCGGCAACAAGGAACAGGAGCGGCGCTTCGAGGCGCGTCTCGACGACCCGCTGCGCCAGTGGAAGCTGAGCGCGATGGATCTGCCATCGCGCGTGAAGTGGTACGAGTACTCGCGCGCGCGCGACGCGATGCTCGAAGCGACCGATACGACCACGGCACCGTGGTACATCGTCAGGTCGGACGACAAGCGGCGGGCGCGGCTGAACATCATCGCGCACCTGCTGGAGTCGATTCCGCATCACCGGATCAAGCATCCGAAGATCAAGCTGCCCGGACGATCGCGCAAGCGTGCCTACGACGACGAAGCGACGCTGAGCGGCCGGCGGTTCGTGCCGGATCGCTATTGAAGCGTCCCGCATCTCTGCGGATACAACTCGACGGGTGACGTCACGGCGATGCGTGCCGGCTCACGAAGTACGGTGAGCGCGCGCGCGCTCCGCGACGTGATCTCGGGGATCGCAGCTTGCACAATCGCGTCATCGGACCATGTTTATCTGGCTGCTTGGCTTGGCGATGCTGGGCGCGGTCATGGCCGCGCCCATGCCGAAGTCCCGGATTACGGTGAAGGCGGACAAGCACACCGATTTCCGGACGCTCCGCACCTACGCCTGGACGAACGGATGGGTGGCCTTCGATCGCGTGCTGGATCGCCATATCGTCGCCGCGATCGACGCCGAGCTCGCGTCGCTCGGCCTGACGAAACGGATGGCGGAGCCCTGTGACGTGGTCGTCACCTACGGTGCGCTCCGCCGCACCGACGTCGACGTGCACGCGGACCGGCCGCATCACTCCGGGACCTATCCTGAATACCCGGTCGCGACCCTCGTCGTCCTGATGATGCAGCCGGGCAGCCGGCGGGAGCTCTTCCGCGCGCGTGTCGACGTGCCGGTCGAGACCGACACCTCGCACCTCGAACAGCAGATCGACACGATCGTGGCGCAGATGTTCGCGGACTATCCGACGCGCCACTGAACCGGAGCGACCGACCTATGCCAACGAACGCGGGCGTGCTCGAACAGATCGGCGAGCGGGGCCTCCTCCTGCCGGAGTTGATCAGCCGCGGCCTCGCCGCCAACGATCGGCTGAAGTTCTACCTCACGCTGCTGCAGACCGCGCACGTCCACGCGCAGGCGCCGAAACAGCAGGTCCCCAACCTGCGAAGCGAGCGGGAAGCCAGCGGGATTTCGGATCCCTCGCTGGACGAGGTCGTCGGCGCGAGCCGGATGGTGACGGGTTCGACCGTCTACATCCCGGGTGTCGCGTCCATCGTCGAGCACGTGCTTGGCGACGCGCGGCACATGGTGGAACCGATTGCCGCGGCCGCCGCCTGGCGCGGCGACCTGGCGGAACGCGCCGCGCTCTATGCCCGCCGGCTCGACGAGCAGGCGGCGCGCGCGCCGGCGTGCACGGACGACCAGATTTCGGCCACGACGATCGAGGCGTTCACCAAGCTGCCCGGCAACGGCCACGACAGCATGCACCAGCTCGTCATGGACCTGCACTGGGAGCTGAACCGCCTGCAGGCGTCCGTGTCGGTCGAGGTGATCGACGGAGCGCATGCCTACGGGCTCGGCGACAGCGATCGACGGCTCGTGCGGGCGTTCATGAAGGGGATCAACGAAACGGCGCCGCTCAAGTTCGATCATCCCGGCCTCGAGACGACGGCCACGCGCGACGGCGATCACCTGTCGATCCAGAACGCCCTCGGCGCCACGGACGGCCACGTCGTGGTCGTCCACGTTGCGGGACCGGCCGTGACGCTGATCTACACGGACGTGCGCCGTGCGCGGGCGAAGTTCGTCCGCGACCTCCTCGCAGCGCACAAGGTGACATGGAGCACCGACGGCAACGGCCACAGCACCGACGGCAACGGCCAGAACACCGACGGCAACGCCCAGAACACCGACGGCAACGGCCGCAGCACCGACGGCAACGGCAGGAGTACGGGCGGCTTCGACGTGAACGTCGGGTCGTACACCGCGGCGGACGACGAGGGCGTCGAGCGGTTCCTCAGCCATCTCGGCTCGCGCCTGGTGTTCCTGATCGACTGGACGCGGGCGCGGAAGCGGCTCTCGCGCGTGGTCAAGAAGTCGGACGCCACGGAGCTGCTCAAGTGGGCGGCAGACAACAACATCGGGCACGAGGCGTTCCTGAAGGCCGGCGACGTGAAGCTGATTCACAACGCGCTCGACCGCGCGGCGCCCACGCAGATCCATTACGGCGCCCGGCTCGACGAGATTCTCGGCCGCGACGCGGCGAAGCGGTTCCTCATGTCGGTGCTGCGCATCGCCTCGGCCGGCGTCGCCCGCCGCTCGTCGCCGCGTCTCATCGACGACGAGATCGAAGCCGAGCTGATGATGTACCTGCAGCGGTCGGACCGCAGCTTCCTCGGCGCGATCGCCGATCACGCGATGGTGGTCGCGGGGATCGTCGAATGGATCCGCCGTGCGATCGCGCAGTTGAAGAGGCACGAGCGCGTGGACGGCTCACAGGCGGCCGCCCTTCTCAAGTCGTGGAAGATCGACGCGGACGCCATCATCCGGCGGACGTGGCGGGCCATCGACAGCGTCGAACACGGCGCGCAGCTGCGCCGCCTGCTGTCGCAGGGCGACAAGGCGGTCAGGGCCCTTCAGGAGGCGGCGTTCATCCTGACGCTGGTGCCCGCCGGCATCGACGCTGGCGTCGCGGACCTGCTCGATCAGCTCGCGGACCTCGCAAGCCGCGCCGTAACGGAATACATCCGGTGCCTCGAGGACGCGCGCGACCTGTCGCGCGGCGCCGCGCGCCCCGACCTCGAGCGGTTCCTCGTGACCGTCGATCGGCTCGTCAACCTCGAAGACAGCTGCGACGAGGCGGAGCGCGCCATCAGGGAGCGGGTCCTGCGAGGGCCATCCACCGACTTCCGCGAGGTGTACGTGCTCTCCGAGCTGACCCGCGGGCTCGACCGCGCGACCGATTCGGTCGTCCAATCAGGACTGCTCGTCCGCGATTACGTGCTCAGCATCGCGCCCGGCGCATGATGGTCCATCAGGGGCGCGATACACATCGCTCGAACGAACGCGCGGATTGCGCCGCAATCCCGGGTGTGCGGCGGGGTGTGCCCTGTGCGATTGGCGGCCTGTCGTGAACGCGGTGGCCGAATGCGGGGAGTCACACGCGGAAGACGGCGGCCTCTCGCGCAAAAAGGGCGCGGCACGCCGCTTGCCTCGATCGGGCGGCGTGACACGACGTCTCGCAGCGGCAACTGTGGTCGCCTGCGCGCTCGCCGCCGGAACTGGGGGGGCGCAGGCACGGTTCGAGATGACCGACGAGGGCGCGGTCGCGGGCATGTCGGGACTGCGCGTGATCGCGATGCGCGACAACGCGCTGAAGACCTGCTACCTGGTGTTCCTCGCCGACGCGGCGAACCAGGCCGATCTCGCGGCGCGCATCACGGCGACGGACATTCCGGAGGCGATCGCGACCCGCGATCAGCGGCTCGTCGACCTGCTCCACGGGTTCGACTCGGAGCGCGGCGCGATTCCGGGGACCATCATTCCCAACCCGATGAAGTACGACTGGCAGGCGGAGAACGCGCAGATCGAGTTCGCGCTCACCGTTCTCGCGCACGAGTTCGCGCGCCTCGAGCAGCAGATCCGGAGCGCCAGCGCCGCGTCGCGTGCGGGGATCACGGCCGTGCCCGCGCCGTGCGCGCCGGCGGCGCCTTCGGCGCCCACCGACCACCTTCCCGAAAAGAGACGCTGACGTGCTGATTCAAATCGACATCGCGCCACATCCCGAGAACCGTCTCCTGAAGATCAGCGCGATCGGGGACGACTGCTGCTGGCACGGCGAGCAGGCGCTCGCCGGCGTGGACAGCCCGCGGCGGGTGATCTTCGACGTGCGCGAGCTGCCGGCGGGACTCTACCGGATCAAGGGCGAGATTTTCGGGGTGAACGGCCGCTCGCGCGGGAAGGTCGCGCGGCGCGTCACGCTGCTGCCGCGCGTCCTGCCAGTCGCGTCGTAACCGATCAGTTCGGGTGCTGCACCGACCGCACGGCGCGGCTGCCGGTCGAGCGCGGTCCGCGCAGGCCGCGCATCACGCGCATCACCTGGTCGAACAGCGTCGGACGCTCGCGCATCACGTTCACCTGCGGAGACCGCCGCCGATCTTCGTCGGCGACGTGCTTGAACTCGTCCTGGTAGGTGGTCGGGTGCGCGATGATCGCCGAGAATTCGCGGATCGTCCCCTCGGCCCGGCGATCGCCCTGCGGAAACAGCTTGCAGAATTCGTCGACCGTGTCGATCGGATCGAGGCCGACGATGCTCGCGTAGCCGCGAATCCAGGCGCGCGCGTAGATGCCGCGCGGCCACGCGTCGAGGTCGCCGCGCTCGAACGCCTCGAGCTGCTCGCGCTTGATGCGCGTCTGGCTGACGATCTCGTCAAGGGTGACGTGGTTGCGCTCGCGATGTCGCCGAAGCCGGGCGATGAACGTTTCCTGGGCGGTCATTTCCTTCTCCACGAGGTAGTAGAGAACCCAGCAATTACCGCGCCTGTAGGAAGTGTCGCCGCGGGGGGACGCTAGCGCTTCAGGATGTGCGAGTTACCCGAAGGCGTGCACTTTTGTGATCCAACCAACCGGTACCAAAACGCTGCATTGGATCACAATTTCTGTTGCGAAAGCGCTATCCCACCAAAGTGGGTACCCGCCCATTCAGGTACTCCGCGAGCTGCCCCGGCGCGAATTGAAGGCCTGTGTAGAAGGGACCGAACTCGGCGAATTTCGCGCTCGCCTCGTCGAATCGCATCTCGTAGATCAGCTTCTTGAACGTGAGCGGATCCTGCGCGAACAGATCGACACCCCACTCCCAGTCGTCGAAGCCTATCGACCCCGAGATCACCTGCGTCACTTTGCCGGCATAGTGGCGCCCGATCATGCCGTGCTCGCGCATCATCGACGCGCGGCGATCGAAGCTCTCCATGTACCAGTTGAGCGCTTCGCCGCGGCGCTTGTTCATCGGGTAGAAACAGACGTAGCGCGCGCCCGGCATGTCGAGGAACAGCCGGCTCATCACGCGCTGCCGCTGCGTCTCCATCTCGGAGTCGAACGCGCGATCGAACTCCTCCGTGCCCGGCTTGTGCGCGGCGCCAACCTGCGCGTGCATCTTCGCCGTCATCTCGTACATGCCGAGCTCGACGATCGAGACGTACGACGAGGTCGGCTCGAGCAGGTCGTGGAGCGACGTGCGCGACAAGGCGAGCTGCGCCTCGGCGAGCTGCTCGAAGCCGCTGCGGAAGCAGATGACCATCAGGTCGGCCTTGTGGCCGAGCACCTGGACGAGCGAGGTGGAGCCGGCATCTGGCACCGCGAGCGCGGAGACGGCTTCATCCGCGGCCCGCCGCCGATCCGCTTCACCCATGGCGCGCACGCGGTCCCAACGGACGCGATACATCAGGTGCAGGATGCTCCAGCCCTCGAGCGTCTCCGGAACGAACGGGTTGTGCATTTTGGGATGGTAATTCCCAAAATCCCAAATCCCAAATCCCAAATCCCAACAAATCGATTTGGGATTTGAGATTTTCCTAGGCAGCCCGCCGTGCGTATACGGCCGCACCAACCGCCGCGGCGGCCACTGCCGTGAGGCCCACCAGCGCGCGCGTCGCGGGCGCCCATCGCCGCGGGAGCAGATTCACCGGCGGCTCGCCCACGCGTCCCGCACCCTGCAGCGACGGAATCCCTTCCGCCCTTTCGTATCGCTCGAGCTCGTCGATCACGTCCTCCACGCCGCGCACAGATCCGGCGGCGGCGAGCACGGCGTCCGCCTCCGGCGACAGCACTTCGCCTCGCAGCGTGACCTCGCCGTCCACGAGGGTGACGTCGATCGCGCGCGGGTGCGAGCAGACGCGTCCGAGCGTCGCTCGAACGCGCTCGACGAGAACGTCCTCGTCGGCGTGCTCACGCCGCAGCGCACCACGCGCCTCGGCGGCGATGCCGCGTGTGCGGTTCGCGAGGTCGGCGGCTGTCGCGGCAATCGCCCGGCCGCCGACGCGTGTTCCGCGAACCGCCTTGTCGCGAACGAGCGCGCGCCGGCGTGCGCCGCGGTCAGGGTCGGCGATAAACATGAGCAGGGCGCCAAGTCCTGCGCCTGCAAGCAAGGCATTTCGGTCCATGAGCTGTCCCTCCGTACTGGACCATGTCGCAATCCCGATGCCTGGGGCCCGCCCCTGCACGCACTCGCGGCGCGCAAACAGGATGAAACAGATGAATCGTGATCGCAATCAGGACCGCACGCCGCTGCAGCAGGAGCGGACATCGCCGCGGCATCAGCCCGGGGCGAGAAGCTGATCGAGCGCCGGGAGCACTTCCTCGGCGGCGCCGAGGATCGACAGGTCGACCACCGACGAGGCAGGAGTTGGCTCGAGGTTGATCTCCGCCGTGAACGCCCCTTGCGCCTGGGCGCGCCGCGCGAAGCCCGCGGCGGGATACACGACCGCCGACGTACCCACGGTGAGGAACAGATCGCAGGCCGTCGCGTCGGAGGCGCGCTCGACGTCGGCGGCGTCGAGCGACTCGCCGAACCAGACGACCGCCGGCCGCGCGCGGCCGCCGCAATACGGGCAGCGCGGCACCGCGTCCGGCAGCGGCACGCGTTCATCGCGCCACGGTGTCGCGCCCTGGCCGCAGCCGTCGAAGCACCTGAGCTCCCAGAGCGACCCGTGCAGTCGAACGAGGTCGCGCGTGCCGGCGCGAATGTGCAGGTCGTCCACGTTCTGCGTGATGACGCGGACCGTCTGTGAACGCGGACCCGAAGGGTCCGCGCCGCCCGCGTCGCCCGCGCCGCGCGGGTCGCGGTGCGACCAGCGCGCGAGGACGTCGTGTGCAGCATTCGGTGTGCAGGCGGCGACCTTCTCGCGCCGCCACGCGTACCACTCCCACACGAGCGCCGGGTCGTACGCGAATGCGTCCGGCGTCGCGAGATCTTCAGGGCGATAGGTCCGCCAGAGTCCGCCGGGCCCCCGAAACGTCGGGACCCCGCTCGCGGCGGACACGCCCGCGCCGGTCATCACCGTGACGCGCCGAGCCGCGCGAAGCCGTGCAGCCAGGGCCGGCAGCCGCTGATCCACGCGAAGATCATTGCGTACAATCGACGGCATGCCGCCGTTTGACGCCATGCTGCTGCTGCAGGAATACGGGGACGAAACGCTTGTCCGCGATCTCGCGCGGCTGCTCGTCGACACGACACCCGCCCAGATCGACGCGGTGCGGACGGCCGTCGGCGCCGGCGACGGCGCCGCGTTGCGCGCCGCGGCGCACAAGCTCCGCGGATCGCTCGTCGCCTTCGGTGTCCCGGACGCGGTCGAGGCGGCGCGCAAGCTCGAAACCATGGCCGCCAGTGGCGACCTCGCCGGCGCCGATGCGGTCAGCCGCGAACTGGTCGCGGACGTTCAGTCGCTGCGCGAGAGCGCCAAGGCCTGGCTCGACGCCGGCGCCGCGCTGCCGTAGTAGATCCCGTTGAAGAGGAACTTGAACGTCCCGTGCGACTGCGCGCGGAACGTGATCTCCGGGCCGAAGAGCAGCACGCGCCCGCTGCCGAGCGGCGCATCGACGACCGCGGCGCTCCCTTTCAGCGAAGCCTGACCCCACGCCCAGCCGCTGCGAAGCGGCGTCTCCGTGTCGTACCACGCCACGCGCCGGACGCCGGCGCCCGTGGCCTCCGGGCCGAGCGCGAACGCCGGGCTGTCGTCGAAAACCACGTCGGCCTGCGGCTCGAGCCCGAACGCCAGCGGGCTGGTCGTGTCCACGCTCGCGCGCAGGATCGAGCCGGGGACGTAGAACTTGCTGCGCGGCAGGTCGATCGCCCCCGACACCGGCAGGCCGAAGTGCCGCGCCACGGTCGTCGAGCTGCCGATGGCGATGAGCGTCCCGCCGGCTTCGACAAACGCCTTGAGCGCCGGAACCGTGCGCGCGACCGTCACCGCGCCGAGCCGGCCGCGGTATTCGTCGGGGACGTTGGCCGGTGGCGCGGGCGCCGCGGCGTCGCGCGCGGGAATCGCCCCGGTCGGAAAGATCAGGACGTCGAACTTCGCCTTCAGGTCGCCCTCGTCGAGCGCCGGCGGATACACGACCTCGAACGGGAACTCGTAGCGTTCGAGCAGCCACCGTATCCAGCCGCTTTCAACCGAGCCGCCGTAGCGGTCCCACAGGCCGACGCGCACGGGCCGTAGTCGCCGGCCGCCCGGCGGCGGCTGTGACACGGCGGTGAACGTCAGCCCGAGGTCGGCGGCAGCCTTCTGCATCACGGGAACTGCGGCCGCGCCGCTGACATAAAACGTGTCGCGAAGCGAAGACACCTCCGCGCCGGCATTCAGCAGCCGGTTCACCGCGACGAAGGCGTCGTTCTGCTGATGGCTGACGACGAAGCCCGACGCGGTCGCGGACGACACCACGCGCCCGGCCGGCGGCCTCACCGGACCGGCGACCGTCTCGAACGGACCGTCGAAGCCGTCGAGGATCCGATCGAACTTGACCCCCATCTGGAACGCCAGCGTCCAGCCCGCGTTGTCGTAGGGCGGCGTCGGCGGCGCGCCGGGGTACGGAATGTCGTCGGGATGATCCTGCGGCTCGAACATGTCGAGCACGTGCGGCCTGAACGCCTGGTTCGTCTTGACGACGAACGAGCCCGCGGGATAGCGCGTGCCGTTGACCGCAAACGGCGCCGTG
This sequence comes from Vicinamibacterales bacterium, assembly GCA_035635535.1. GTDB lineage: Bacteria > Acidobacteriota > Vicinamibacteria > Vicinamibacterales > UBA2999 > Gp6-AA40. The sequence goes on from DASQAX010000054.1 coordinate 13,107, forward strand.
GCGCGCATGACCGTGACGCCGTTGAGCAGCAGCGTGTTGACGAACTTGGTCGCGGTGAGAAAGTCGGGCTGGTCCGCGGTCAGGATGTAGGCGCGCGCATCGCGCGACTGCGGCTCCCGGGTCCGGTGATGGGGCGTCAGCGTCCACGTGTCGCGGCCGCCGCGCTCGATGGAGTTCTTCCCCATCCGGTACATGTTGAAGAGCAGCGTCTCGCGATAGCGCGAGGCCGCGTCGAGCACCGCGCGGTTGGCCGTCAGCTCGTAGTCGATCGCCTGCCGGAAGCGCCACCGCTGCGGCGCGATCGGAAACGGCAGGTCGGCGCTCGGCACCTGGCGCTCGGCGACGAACGGGATGTCCACGGGCGTCGGGTTGCCGATCGCTTCCGTGAGGAGGCCGATCTGGTTGTGAAAGTACGCGGTCGTCCGCAGCCCGCCGTTCCACCACGTCGAGTACGTCGAACCGCGGCGCATCGTCACGCCCGCTTTGCCTTCCGCGGCGAATCGCCCGTGCATCGCCGCGCCGAGCTGGTCGATGCCGAGCGGAATGAGCGGATCGAACACGTAGTTGAACGGATCGCGGAACGGCGGCGCGAACATCACGGTCCCGGCGGGACCGGACTGGTGATGGTCGTAGACGATCTGAGGGAACCACTCCTTGTAGAGGACGCGGTTCATGTTGATCGTCTCCGCCTGCGTGGACATGTAGAAGTCGCGGTTGTCGTCGTGCCCCGTGTACTTCTGGTAGAGGCGCGGCAGGCCGGCGAGCGTCCGCTTCGCCTGTTCCGGCTCGCGCATGTACCAGTTCGCGGTCAGTTCCTCTCCGTCGGGATTGCAGTTGACGAGCAGGACGATGTCGTCGCGCAGGAACCGCAGGGTCTCGTCGTCGTTGCGGCTGACGAGTTGATACGCCGTTTCGACGAGCTGCTGCGTTCCGAGCACCTCGGTCGCGTGAAGCCCGCCGTCGATCCAGACGATCGCCTTGCCGGCCGCCGCCAGCGCGCGGGCCTGATCGTCGCCGAGCGTCTCGGCGCGCGCGAGGCGCCTGGAGATGTCCTTGTAGCGATCGAGCGCGCGGATGTTCTCCGGCGCGGAGACGATCGCCATCCACTGCGTCCGCCCTTCTTCCGACCGGCCGATGTCCACGAGCGACATCCGATCGGACTCGGCGTCGAGCTTCTTCCAGTACGCCTCGATCTGCGTGTAATTCGCCAGGACGTAGTCGTCGCCGATGTCGAAGCCGAACTGCGCCTTCGGCGAGGTCACCGCTGCGATCGGTGATTGCGTACGCGGTGAAGCCGCGCAGACGAGAAGCAGCGCGAGCACACACACGACGGACCGACGGATGTTGATCACCGCGCGTCGATCATAGCCCTCCGCGCGAGCCGCGTGGCTGCAATGTGCAATCGCGTGTACCCTGACATCTGTCCCCGATGAAGATCGCGACATGGAACGTGAACGGCATTCGCGCGCGGCAGGCCGAGCTGCAGGACTTCATCGAGCGCGAGACGCCCGACGTCCTCTGCCTGCAGGAGATCAAGGCCGCCATCGACCAGTTGCCGGTGTGGCTCTGCGAGCTCGAAGGCTACTGGTGCTACTGGCACGGCGGCAAGGGCTACTCGGGCGTCGGGCTGCACGTGCGCAAGGCGACGCATCCCGACCGGCCCGTGTTTCATCATCCCGAGTTCGACTACGAGCACCGCATCGTCACCGCGGAGCTCCCGCAGGCGACGGTTGCGTCGATCTACGTGCCGAACGGCGGCAAGGACTTCCCCGCGAAGATGCGCTTTCTCGAGGCGATGGACGCCTACGCCGCCGGGTTCGCGTCGGCGGGCCGTCCGCTCGTCATGTGCGGCGACCTGAACGTGGCGCGGACCGACATGGACGTGCATCCGAAGGAGCGGAAGCCGCGCGCCATCGGCCAGCTGCCGGAGGAGCGCGCGCTGATCGAGCGGATCGTCAGCCGCGGCCTCGTGGACGTCCATCGCACGCTGGATCCCGACAATGCCGACCTGTTCACCTGGTGGGCGCCGTGGCGCAACATGAAGCAGCGCAACATCGGGTGGCGGCTCGATTACGTGCTGGCGGCGCGGTCGATCGCCGATCGGGCCGCGTCGTGCGTCGTGCAGCGTGAGGTGGGAACGAGCGACCACGGGCCCGTGGTCGCCGTGTTT
>DASQAX010000055.1:0-2273 GCA_035635535.1 Vicinamibacterales bacterium
TCCGCCGTCGTCAGGTTCGGCCGCTGCCGCCAAGCGCATGGCGATAGCTGCCACCTGGGTAAGAACCCCTGACGATGTGCGCCTGGGTAGGTAGCTGATCTAGCTGAGGTCCTCAAAGACCTGGGTCACACACACCCACCACCGGTCTAACTAGCCCTGCGGCCTAAGACCCCGAGTGCGGCGATGGGTGTTCCAGGGTTCGACGAAGAAGCCGCTCGTGGCCGCGTCGGGTTCGCTGAGTCGATGCCGGACGGCAGCGCAATCGTCACGCTCGACGAACATGTCTCGACCGCTCCGCTCTCCGTCGACGAATACGACGCGGAAGCGAAGCGGCTCGTCGATCGACTCTTCCTATCGAAGACCGATACGACGCTATCGTCTGTCGGACCTCGCCCGTCCCGCGTAACGACCTGCATTCGGGCTCGTGCACGGGACATTCACAACCGCACTGTTTACTTACGAGTAACGGCTCACGCGTAGCAGGAGGGGAAAGTGACCATTCGAGGAGTTCCGGCCCGCCCGGGTCCGGCGATCGGCGCGAGCGCCATTGGCATCGCGGTGATCCTGGTGCTCATCATCACATTGCTCGGCTCGTTCACGCAGGTAGGAGTTGGCGAGGTCGGCATCGTCAAGCACTTCGGCGCGATCGATCCCGACCACCCCGACGTCTTCGACCCCGGCATCCACACTAAGGTGCCGTTCCGCGACGACGTGGTCATCTTCGACACGCGCATCCAGAAGGAGCAGGTCGACGCGAGCGCCGCGTCGAAGGACGGCGTGACGATCCACTCCACCATCGCCGTGAACTTCCACATCGAGGCGGCGAAGGCGCCGCTCATCCTCCAGAACCTGGGGCCGAACTACAAGGACCGCATCATCGACCAGCAGATCCAGCAGGCCTTCAAGGACGTGACCGCGCAGTACGCGGGTCTCGAGCTCATCCAGAAGCGTGAAGAGGTTGCCATCAAGGCGCGCACGACGCTCAAGGACAAGCTCGCGCCCTACTACATCGTGGTGGACGAATTCACGATCCCGAACTACGAGTTCCCGAAGGAGTTCAACGACGCGATCCTCGCGACGCAGGTCGCGAACCAGCAGAACCTGCAGGCCAAGCAGCTCCAGGAGAAGGCGCGCACCGAGGCCGAGACCGCGCTCATCGTCGCGCAGGGCCTCGCGAACGCGCAGAAGGCTCAGGCCACGACGCTGACCCCCGAGTACCTGCAGCTCCAGGCGATCAACAAGTGGAACGGCCAGCTCCCGCAGTACCTCACCCCGGGCGCGGCGATCCCGTTCATCGGGACGCTTCCAGCGCAGAAGTAGCGATGGCCGCGCTCGAGCTCGTCATGGTCGCGGCGGCCGTCCTGCTATTGATCACGCTGTTTCTGTTCCTGTGGCAGCGCCTCGGTTGGGTCGGGAACGACCACGCCCACCGAGCGCCGCCACACAAACACCTGGACGTGCCGCCGCACGACCACAGCTGACGCGCGCAGGCGGATCTGGCTAAGCGGCGCTCTTCTTGGGGGCGAGCATCGCCTTCGCACCGAGCGCGACGACGACGCCGGCCGCGACGATGGCCAGCCACGTCCAGCGCAGCGTGTCCGAATACGTGAAACCGACCGCGGCGTCGAGCGACCAGCCGCCGTTGCCGAGGAGCGCGACCGCGAAGGCCGCGGCCGCGAGCGGCAGCGGGAATTCCCAGCCGACCTTGCCGCCTCCGGCCCAGAAGCCCTGCGGCACATGGGCGATCCACGTGACGACGAGCATGTCGCCCGCGACGATCCCCGCGCCGATCGGGCCGCCGAGGCCGAGGACCATGAGCAGTCCGCCGCCTGCCTCGGCGAGCACGGCGACGAGCGCCCAGAATATGCCGGGCCGCAGACCCATCCCGTTGAACCAACCGGCGAGGCCGTTCAGCGATCCGCCCTTGCCGACCAGTCCGAGCTTCAGCAGACCGTGCTGCATGACCACGCCGCCGACGACGACACGGAGCACGAGCAGCGCGAGATCGGTGTTCATGGCTACCTCCGAACGCTTCGCTACGACGTAGCGATGAACGCCTCGCGCGGTGCGGCTATTCCACCCGGGGTGCGCTCTGTCCGTTACCGCACGCGGCTGATGACGAAGTCGGCTACGTCCCGCAGCGCATCACGTTCCGGGCGCGCGGGCAGCCGGTCGAGTGCCTGCGAAGCCGCGTCGTGGAACGCGATCGCCCGTTGCTGCGCGCGCTCCGGGCCGTTGGTCGCGCGGATCGTGCGCAGGAGATCGCGGATCTC
>DASQAX010000056.1:0-2008 GCA_035635535.1 Vicinamibacterales bacterium
GCTGCGTTGGGAGCGGATGAGCTGCTCTTCGTGTCCGATGTACCGGGTGTAACGGTCGACAGCATCACGCAGCCGACGCTTGCGGCCGCGGAAATCGAGCCGATGATTGAAGGTGGCATCGCGACCGGCGGCATGGCCGCCAAACTCCGCGCCGCCACACACGCGCTCGGGGCGGGTGTCCGGGCCGTACGGATTGGCGATCTCGACATGTTCGAGCACGCTACCGCCGGCACCCGCCTCCTTGCCGCGCCTCCGGCGGTTCAACCCGCGTGACGATGCCGCCCCTGACGACCCCCGACGCCACGGCATTACTGGGCGTCTATGCGCGCGTCGGACCGCTCTTCGTCGCCGGCGAGGGCTCGGAGCTCATCGCCGAGGACGGCACGCGCTACCTCGACTTCGTCGCCGGGATCGCCGTCAACGCCCTCGGCTACAACCACCCCGTGTTTCGTGACGCGGTGCTCCGCGCCCTCGAGTCGGGGCTCGTGCACGTCTCCAACCTGTATCGCACCGAACCGGGCGAACGGCTGGCGGCGGAGCTGACGAGTCACGCATTCCCTTCCGGCGGGCAAGCGTTCTTCTGTAACTCCGGCGCGGAAGCGAACGAGGGCGCGTTCAAGTTCGCGCGCAAATGGTCCCAGAAGACGGAGATCGTCGCGTTCAGCGGATCGTTCCACGGCCGGTTGTTCGCGTCGCTCGCGGCGACCGATCGTCCCGACTATCGGCGGCCGTTTGAGCCGCTCCTTGCCGGCGTGCAGATCGTCCCGCTCGGCGATGAAGACGCGGCGTCGCGCGCCATCACGGAGCGTACGGCCGCGGTGATCATCGAGCCGGTCCAGGGCGAGGGTGGCGTGCGACCGGTGCCCGCCGAGTTCCTCGCGTTGCTGCGCGAGCTCTGCGATAAGACCGGTAGCGCGCTGATCTTCGACGAAGTGCAATGCGGTCTGGGCCGGACGGGAACGTTGTTCGCGGCGGAGCAAATGGGCGTCGTGCCCGACATGTACACGCTGGCGAAGCCGCTGGGCGGCGGGCTGCCGATGGGCGCCGTGCTCGTGAACGATCGCGTAGCCGCCGCGCTCGCGCCCGGCGATCACGCGACGACATTCGGTGGCGGCCCGTTCGTCGCAGCCGTCGCGCTCGACGTCCTGCGCACGATCGCCGACCCCGACTTCCTCGCCGAGGTGCGGTCCAAGGGCGAGTGGTTCGGCCAGCGGCTGAACCGGCTGGTGGCCGGCAGCGCCCGCGTCCGTGAAGCGCGCGGCCGTGGGCTGATGTGGGGTCTCGACCTCAATGACGTCGCCGCGCCCGTCGTGGCTGCGGCGCGCGAGCGGCATTTGCTGGTGCTCACCGCCGGGCCGACGGTGATCCGCATCGTTCCGCCGTTGACGATCAGCCGCGACGAGCTCGAGCGCGGTGCCACAATACTCGCAGAGGTTCTGGCGTGACCAGCTTATCGATCAAGACCGAGACGACGCTCCGTCCCGCCACCCTCGCCGACGTCTCGCCGATGGAGGTCCTTATGGCGCCGTTCGTCGCGACGGGCGACCTCTTGCCGCGGTCGAATTACGACCTCTGCCGCCACATCAAGGAGTACGTCGTCGCCACGACGCCGGACGGCAGCATCGTCGGCACGGGAAGCCTCAAGGTCTACAGCACCGAGCTCGCCGAAATCGCCGGCCTCGCCGTGCGCGACGACCAGCAGGGCCGCGGCGTCGGCAAAGCGCTCGTGGAGGCCTTGGTCATCGACGCGCGCGCGTTGGGGCTGAACGAGGTGTTCGGCCTGACGCGCAAACCGTTATTCTTCATGCGCCTGGGCTTCCGCGTCGCCGAGAAGGAGCAGTTTCCGCTGAAGGTCTGGGCTGATTGCACGCGCTGCCCGCGGCAGCACGCCTGCGATGAGGTGGCCGTAGCGCTGACGCTTTAGCCCCGTCTAGATTTCCGGTCCCATGCCTCCATCTCGCGTCATTTTCTGGGACGTTGACACCCAGTACGATTTCATGAAGGCGGA
>DASQAX010000057.1:0-4159 GCA_035635535.1 Vicinamibacterales bacterium
GCCGTCCTCGTCCGCGACCATCGCTACGGCGCATGCCCCGCACTCGCCTTCCGCGCACCCTTCCTTGGCGCCCGTAAGGCCGCGCTCCCGGATGAAATCGAGGAGCGTCGCCTGCGGATGGGTCGCGCTGATGTCAACCCGGCGGCCGTTGAGCAGGAGCGACAGGGCCATAAAGAAAAAGGGCCAGGCTCCCGCGGGAGCCTAGCCCTCTATCATGCCGCGTTTTGACGGCAGCGTTTCTACGGCTTCTTGATGGTGACCTTCTTGAGCGCATCCGCGTCCATCGGCAGGTCGCCGTCGAACGGGACCTGGTTGAACTTCAGGATGTAGGCGACGATGTCCACGTACTCCTGGCGCATCAGCGACCCCGGGTTGTCCTCGGGCATCGTCGAGCGCACCTGTTCGACCAGGTTGTTCGCGCTGTAGGTCTCCCAGTTCCCCCAGAACATGTCGCCGGTGAGCGGCGGCGTCTCGGTCGATCCCTTCAGGCTTTCCTGGTGACAGCTGGCGCACTTGTCGTTGTAGAGCGCCTTGCCGCGCGCCTGCTGATCGCCGCCCGCCGCGGCGGCGCCGCCCTGCGCGGACACGGACGACCCGACCAGTGCCCAACACCACACGAGAGCGCCTGCGACTGCGAGCATTCTGAATCGATTCATGGATACCTCTGGCCTACTTCGTTCCTGCGGGTCGCCCCGCGGCTGACGGATTATAGGCGAAGACGTAGACGGCGCCCGCCTCTTTCACGGAATTGTCGGACTGGTTGCCGTCGACGCCCTTCGCGTTGCTGTCCTCGCCCCGCGCGCCGACCGCCATCGTCCGGCCGTCGCGGCTGAGCGCCACCGAGCTGCCAAACTCGTCGAACGCCTCGTTATTCGAGCTCTTGACGTAGTACTTCTGCGCCCACGTCGTCCCGGCGCGCGTGAAGAAGTACACCGCACCGGCTTCCTGCGCGCTGTCGTCGTCCTGCTTGCCGTTGATGCCCTGCGCGACGCTGTCCTCGAGCTGCGCGGCGATGGCGAGCGTGTTGCCGTCGCCGCTGATCTGCAGCCGGGAGCCGAACCAGTCTTCCCTGCCGGTATTCGACGCCTTGATGAACGCCTGCTGCGCCCACTGCGTGCCCTGACGGATGAACACGATGGCCGCGCCGACGGACGTGTCGGTCCTGATGTCGTTGTCGCACGCGTTCGACGGGTTGACGCCCGTCGCGAGGCAGTCCTCGTCCAGGATGCCGCCCGCCACCGTGTTGCCGTCATCGCTGATGGAAACGGCCACGCCGAGCGAATCGCCGTTCTCGGCGTTGGACGCCTTCAGGTACGCCTGCTGCGTCCACGCCGCGCCGGCGCGCGTGTAGATGTAGATCGCCCCGGTGCCGTTCCGTCCGGGCGTGTACGGGCCGTTGATTAGCCGCGACGCACCCCCCTCGTCGAACGAGCTGACGGCGAACGTGTTGCCGTCCGCGCTGAGCGCGACAGAGTAGCCGAACTGGACGTTGGGCGCGGTGTTCGGCGCCTTGACGTACGCCTGCTGCGCCCACGTCACGCCGTTCCGCACGAAGAGGTACGCGGCGCCCGCCGACTGCATCGAGTTGTCCTGCTGATTGCCGTTGATGCCGGTGGCGTTGCTGTCTTCCGCGTTGGCGCCCACCGCCAGCGTGTTGCCGTCGTCGCTGAGCGACATCGAGAAGCCGAACTGATCGCCGTCGCCGAAGTTGCCGTCGGCGCCCGCTTCGCCCGCGTTCGAGGCCTTGATGTAGGCCTGCTGCGACCACGCCGTGCCGCGGCGGGTGAAGACGTAGGCGGCGCCCGCCTGCGGAATGGAATCGTCGTTCTGGTTGCCGTCGATCCCCCTGGCGGCGCTCGCCTCGAAGTACGCCGAGACGGCCATCGTGCTGCCGTCGGCGCTCAGGTTGACGACGTGGCCGAACTCGGCGCCGGCCTGCGGGTTGGACGCCTTCACGTACGCCTGTTGCGTCCACGGGCTGCTCGTGTTGCGCCGCGTGAAGACATACACCGCGCCGGCGCTATAGACAGACGAGTCGTCCTGGTTGCCGTTGACGCCCTTCGCGCCGCTGCTCTCGTTCGGCGCGCCGACGGCGAGCGTGAGGCCGTCGCCGCTCAGCGCGACGGAGTCGCCGAGCAGCGTGCCGCCGTTGCCGAAATGATCGCCCATGCGCGGGTTCGACGCCTTGATGTATGCCATCTGCCGCAGCCCCGCCGAGCCCGATGGACCCGGCTGCGCGCCGACTCGTACCGCCATCGCGACCGCCGCCATCGTCGCGACGATGACGGCCGCCTGCCTTGCGCCTCTCATGGAGTGTCCCTTACTTGTTCGGCGGCGTTGACGGCGCCGGCTTGTTGAAGCGCGCCGCGTCGACGGTGGCGTTCGCGCGAATCTGGGTCAGCTCGAAGTTGTCGCGCCCGTCGAGCCATGTCTGGGTGACCTTGAACGGCAGCTTCACGCCGTTGACGTCCCGGTAGTCGGAGTAGTCCGCCTGCGTCGGGATCCTGCCAACCGGCGAATCGGTGTAGCGAAGGGAGCGCGTGAGCAGCCCCGTCTTCTGATCGAAGTACAGCGTGACGACGATGCCGTCCGCGCTGTTGCCCTGCACGACGTCGACGTCCTGATCGTCGATCGTCGTCGCGACGCCGACGCGCCACCGCGGCGCGATCTGCTTCACCTGCGCGGGGAACTGGAGCATGGCGTCGATCTTCGCGCCCGCGAGCTCCTGGCCCGCCAGCGCCAGCACCGCGACCGGCCGCAATGGCGCCGAATGCCACGCGCTGGTGCCGTTGTAGGTCGTCGTGTTGTCGCCGTTGTTCGTGTGGATGACGACGCTGCGCTGCAGCGGCATCGCCTTCGTGTAGACCTCGGTCTGCCGCTTGTCGGCGGCCTCGGGGCCGTAACCGACGTTGGTGCCGGTGGCGACGTAGCTGGTGAGTGCGGCGGCTCTCTGCGCGCCGCCGACCGCCTGGATGTACTTGTTGAACACGTCATCGGGCATCGGCGAGAGCGGCGCCTGCGCGACGATGGCGTTCGGGTCGGACGGCTGCAGCGGCCCGTACTGGATGGCGAAGTCGGGGACCGTGCGCGGCGCGTCGGCGCCGCGGTGGCACGAGTAGCACGTGACCATCTGGCGGCCGCCGAAGTTGTCCGTGTTGATCTTCTGCATCATCTGGATCATGCGGCGCGCCATCCGCTTCCGCGTGTTGTCGGCGGCGAAGCCGTCCCAGTTGCGGTCGTCCGCCATGTGGCAGTCTTCGCACGACATCCCGAGCGAGGCCGAGAAGAAGCCCATCGTCGCCATGAACTGATCGACGGGGATGCCCTTCATCACCTGCACGTTCTTGAACACCTGGTCGGACAGCAGCGGCTTCTCGGCCGGCTGCTGGGCCTTCACGATCGCGACGCCCGCCAGGCACGCACAGAGCGCCGCCACGGCGACCGTCGTCCTCGTCGATCCACGCCTCATGCTCTCTCCTGCTCGTACATCGGTTGCCTGAAAAACGAAGGGCCGCGACGGCGCGGCCCGGGCTGACAGAAACGGTCGGCCGCGCCTACTGGGCGGCCGGTGCCGGCGTGCCGAAGTTCGCGGTGCGGTAGATCTCCTTGCCCGAATCGGTCACCGTGATCTGCGAGCGCTCCGTGAGGTTCATGTACGGATCGCCGCTCTTCACGACGCGGCCGATGAGCGTGATCGGCATGCCCGCCTTCACGGTGGCAGGGCTCCAGCCGAACTGCTTGATCAACTGCTGCGGCCCGCCGAGCTCCGCGGTCCAGCGTGTGTTCTTCTCACCGTCGTTCACGTCGAAGACGATCAGCGCGTGCGGATTGACCATGACGAGCTGCACGACCGTGCCCTTCAGTGTGACGGTCTCTTCGTTGTAGCGACCTGCATCACCGTGGTGCGCCCAGGCGGAACCGGGAATCAGGCTTGCGACGGCCAGCGCGACCGCGCAGAGAACGGTCTTCTTCATGGCAACGACACCTCGTTGTGGAAAAAGCAAGGAAGCGGAGACCCAGTACTGTCTCATCTTGCTGATTCGATGTCAATTACGGCGTTTCGCCGCAAAAAGTTCCCGCCGTCATTCCCGCTGTCGTGGCTTCGCCGCTAGCGCGCGGCGGGCCCCTCCCCGGCTTCCCGGAATTTCCCGGTTCGGCG
>DASQAX010000058.1:0-1577 GCA_035635535.1 Vicinamibacterales bacterium
CGGCTCGGATCGTCGGCGCACGTGCTGGCCGACGCGCTCGAAGAGGCGTCGAGACAGGATAAGGAGATCGGGCGGCTCGCCGTCTACGCCGGGATGTTCGCCGACCAGGACACGCGCGAGGCGGGACCGCAGGGCATGCAGCAGGAGATGCAGCAGCTCGCGGCGGACTTCAAGGCGCAGGCGTCGTACATCGAGCCCGAGCTGCTGCGCGTCGGCCTCGAGACGCTCGAACGCTTCATCGCCGCGGAGCCGCGCCTCGTCACGTTTACCTTTTATCTGCACGACATCGCGCGGCGCGCGCGGCACACGCTGTCGGACGTCGAGGAGAAGATTCTCGCCGACGCGATGCCGCTCGCCTCGTCCGGCCACAACATCTACAACATCCTCTCGAACGCGGACTTTCCGTATCCGACCGTCACGCTGAGCGACGGGCGCACCGCGCGCGTCGACGCGTCGGGGTACGCCGAGCTGCGCACGCTGCCCAATCGCGACGACCGCGAGAAGGCGATGTCGACGTTCTTCACCTCGCTCGGCGCGTTCGGCCGCACGTTCGGGACGACGATGAACGCGAACGTGCAGCGGGTGGCGTTCTACGCCAGGACGCGGAAGTATGCGTCACACCTCGAGGCGGCGCTCGACGGCCCGAACATCCCGGTCTCGGTGTACACGCGGCTCATCGACGGGATCAACCGGTGGCTGCCGTCGTTTCACCGCTACCTGAGGGTGCGGCGGAAGATGATGAAGCTGCAGGACCCGCTCCGGTATCACGACCTCTACGCGCCGCTCGTCGCGGAGGTGGCGCTGACGTTCACGCCCGAAGAGGCGCAGCAGGAAATCATCCGCGCGATGGGCCCGCTCGGCGTCGAGTACTGCGGCGTGGTGCAGCGTTCGTTCAACGAGCGATGGATCGATTTCTTCCCGACGACGGGGAAGCGGTCGGGCGCCTACTCGGAGGGAGGCGCCTACGACGTGCATCCGTACATGCTGCTCAACTACCTGGGGCAGTACAACGACGTCAGCACGCTGGCCCACGAGCTCGGGCACACGATGCACAGCTACTACTCGAACACCGTGCAGCCCTACGCGCTCGCCAACTACCCGACGTTCGTGGCGGAGGTGGCCTCCACCTTCAACGAGGCGCTGCTGATCGATCGCGTGCTGCGCAACACGACGGATCCGGCCACGCGGCTCTCGCTCCTCGGCAGCTTCCTCGAAAACGTCAAGGCGACGGTGTTCCGCCAGACGCAGCTCGCCGAGTTCGAGCTGAAGATGCACCAGCTCGCCGAGCGCGGCGAGCCGATTACCGGCGAGGCGCTCGCCCACATCTATCTCGACATCACGCGGCGGTACTACGGTCACGACGAAGGCATCTGCATCGTGGACGACTACGTTCGGCACGAGTGGAGCTACATCCCGCACTTCTACATCGGCTTTTACGTGTTTCAGTACGCGACGTCGTTCACCGCGGCGGAGGCGCTGTCGGAGAAGGTGCTGGCGGGCGACGAAGACGCCCGGCGGCGCTACCTCACGTTCCTCGGCTCGGGAACCTCGAAGTATCCGATCGAGCTGCTGAAGGA
>DASQAX010000059.1:0-16348 GCA_035635535.1 Vicinamibacterales bacterium
CCGGTGCCGCGCATCGGTGCGCGTCAGCGGCGCGTCCTGCACCGCGCCGAACGGGTTGCGCACATCCTGCACGAGGTTCGCGTCCGCCTCGTCGGTGGAGCTGCCGATGATGCTGGTGGCATTGGCCAGCGTGTACGACGCGCTCACGTCGAGGTGACGCGACATGCGCCGATTCAACCCGATGATGAATGCCTGGTAGAGGCTCGTCCCCGTGCTGAGCGCGACGCGGAACTGGTTCGAGTTCGGCTGGATCGCCAGGTCGGCGAGGTACCGCCGGCCGTTCACGAGCTGGTTGATCCGCGGCCGCGTGTTGACGTGACGTCCTTCGGTGCGTACGACGTCCACGCTGAGGGCCGTTGACGAGTCGAGCTGGTGTACCCAGCCAACGTTGGCCTGTCGCGTGTACGGCTGTTCAAGAAGCGGTGACTGCACCTGCCCGGCAAGCGGCGGGATGTCGGGGTTGACCTGATTCTGAGCCGCAATCGTCGAGAGCGGATCGGAAGCTCGGAAGAACGAGCCGTCCGACTTCCGGATGCCCGCGGGGTTGCTCACGATGAAAGTGAAGCCACCACCGCCCTGCGCATCGATGGCCGCATTCAGGGCGTTCTGGTTCGTATACGCAAAGTCCGTATACAGACCCCAGCCGGCCCGCACGACGTCGCGCCCGTTGCCCATCACGTCATAGGCGAAGCCCACTCGCGGCTGGATGTTGTTCCTGTCCGCCTTTGGTGCCGTGCCGAACTCGTCCAGCACCGTGCCCGCGAAGCGTCCCGCCGCACCGGCGGCCTGCATCACCTGGAAGTTCGGGTTGCGGCTCTGGTCGAGCGGCATGCCCGACACGTAGTCGTAGCGCACGCCGGCGTTCACCGTCAGCCTGGTCGTGGCGCGCCAGTCGTCCTGCACGTAGCCCGAATAGAAATCGAGCGGGATGTTCGCCTGCACGGCGCCGCCGATCACCTGAACCGACTGCAGGGGGGCGTTGAGGTCGTTGGCGGTAAAGGTGAAGAAGCCGCCCAGGCCTGACTCCGTGCTGATGAACAGATGCGGCTCGTGCAGCCAGTTGGCGCCGACCTTCATGTTGTGCTCGAGACCGCCGAGACCGCGGATCGTCCAGCTCACGTCGTCGCGGAGCTGCCACTTGGTCTGTTCCGTCGCTTGTGGCGCTGAGCCGTTCGCGCCGCCCATCACGCCGTTCGGGAAGCTCAGCACAGGCTGCGTGGTGCTGCCTGGAATGTCGTTCCTGAACGTCGAGACCTGGAAAATCAGGTCGTTCAGCTTCGTCCCGGCGAACAGCCAGCTGTCGTTGGCGTTGAACGAGTGGAATGTGTTGGTGCTCGTCGTCCACGTGGAATGCGCGGCGCGAGGTCCCGCTCCGCTGGGTGACGAGTTGCCGTCGTACCCGTAACGAACCGCGAGGTAGTGGCCGGCGCGAAGATCCGCCGTCACCTTCCCCGTGAACAGGTTCTCGCGCACGGGGATCGGGAACACGCCGTCCTCCGTCGGGAAGAGGCCGGACGTGTTGACGGTCTGCCGCGTATCCTGCTGCGTCCGCTCGAAGGCGCCGAAGTAGAACACCTTGTTGAGCGCGATCGGTCCGCCCACGCTGCCGCCGTACTGATACCGGCGGTACTCCTGCTTCGGCAGGCGGCTCAACGTCTCCGTTTCCGTCTTGGAGTTCAACGCGGTGTCACGGAACAGCGTGAACGCGCTGCCGCGCATGTCGTTGGTGCCGCTCTTGGTCACGACGTTGAGCACGGCGGCGCCGCGGCCGTACTGCGCGTCGAAGCGCTGGGTCATCACGTTGAACTGCTGGATGCCCTCGAGCGGATACATCTGCGCGAGGCCGCCGATCGTGTCGTCGTTGTTGTCGCCGCCGTCCACGATGTAATCCACGTTGCGTCCGTTGCCGCCGCTGATCTGTGGCGAGTACTGAGTCGCCTTCGTCGGATCCGAGTGGAAGCCGAGGCCGACGCCGGGGACGGTCGCGGCCAGGTTCGCGAACTGCCGGCCGTTGAGCGGAAGGCGCTCGATGCGCGTCAGGTCGACCACCTGCCCGACCGACGATGACGTCGTCGGAATGAGCGGGGTCTCGCCCACGACGGTGACCGTCTCGGCCACCTGCGCCAGGCGGAGCATCATGTTCAGCACCGTCGTCTCCGAGACGTCGACGATGATGTCCTTGCGTTCGAGGCGCGTGAACCCGGGCAGCTCCGCGACGACGTCGTAGGTGCCGACCGGCATCGCGTTCAGGTGATAGAGACCCTCGCTGTCGCTGACGTCGATCCGGACGAGGCCCGTCGCCGGGTTCGTGGCGGTGATGGTCGCGCCGGGGACGGCAATCTCCTGGGGATCGAGCACGCGGCCGGTGATCGTCCCGGTCGTCTGCTGAGCAAATGTGGGGTCGGCTGCGAGCGTCACCGCGACAGCGGCGAACAGCCGGACAAGCGTCTTCATCAGATCCTCCGGGGGGCCGACGCAGCGTCTGATGAACGCCGCGGGAATCCCGTGCCCCTGTTGTTTATCGGCTGCGCTGAAGTGGCCGTCAGTCGCCGTCAGTCGTCACGTTGACGCTGCTGCGCGCTGCCTGCACACTTTTTCCACCTCTCGTCACACCTGAGGCTAAGATACGCGCGCGCAAACGCTCGGAGCGGGGAGTAGGACGGCCACCTACATGTTGATGGCAGAAATCTACGTCGTCGGGGTACTGGTGGGTGTGGTTGCCACCCAGGGGGGAGTCGCAACCCGCCTCGGCCTCGCGCTGCTCTGGCCGCTCGGCCCGCTGGCCTTGATCATAACGGTCGCGGGGCTTCTTGTCGTGGCCGCGATTGCCTTTCCCTGGTTTGGAGTGATTGCTGCGGCGGGAATCGCCGCCGCGTGGTGGAGCCTCCGCTAGTCGTTGGTCTCCGTGTAATGCTGCAGCAGGAAGTGCTGCGCGTTGAACGGACCAGCCGGCGACTGCGGCCTCGAGTAGCGGCCGGTTGAGTCGAGCACCATCGCGCGCTCGGTGTCCTGCAGGTAGGCGTGGAGCACGACGTCGCGGAGGTGCTCGACGATCTCGATGTCGCGGATCGGCGTGAGCGTCTCGACGCGGCGGTCGAGATTGCGTTCCATCAGGTCGGCGCTGCCGATGTACATCTCCTCGTGGCCGCCGTTGTTGAACCAGAAGAGCCGCGAGTGCTCGAGGAAGCGCCCGACGATCGACCGCACCTGGATGTTCTCGCTGACGCCCGGGATGCCGGGGCGCAGGCTGCAGATGCCGCGCACGAGCAGGTCCATCTGGACGCCGGCCTGCGACGCGCGGTAGAGCACGCGGATCATCTGGTCGTCGGTGATGGCGTTGACCTTCATGATGATCCGCGCCGGCTGCCCCGCCTTCGCGTACTCCGTTTCGCGGTTGATCAGCTCGCACAGCCGCGTGCGCAGCTGCACGGGGGCCACGAGCATCGAGCGGTAGTCCTTCTGGTTCGAATAGCCCGTCAGGTAGTTGAAGACGTCGGAGACGTCGCTGACGATGTCGGGATCGGCGGTGAAGTACCCGAGGTCCGTGTAGACCTTCGCCGTCTCCGGGTTGTAGTTGCCGGTGCTCGTGTGCGCGTAGCGCTGGATGCCGTCGCCTTCCTGCCGCACGACGAGGCAGAGCTTCGCGTGCGTCTTCAGGTCCGCGAAGCCGTAGACGACGTGGATGCCGTGCGACTCCAGCCGCTTCGCCCAGAGGATGTTGTTGCGCTCGTCGAAGCGCGCCTTCAGCTCGACCAGGACCGCGACCTGCTTGCCCGCCTCGGCCGCCTGGATCAGGAGGTCGATCAGCGGCAAGTTCGCGCCGATGCGATACAGCGTCATCTTGATCGCGGCGACGTGCGGGTCCTTGACGGCGGCGCGGAGGAAGGCCTCCACCGATCCGAACGACTGATACGGATGGTGCACCAGCACGTCCTGGTAGCGCAGCTGATCGAACAGCACCTCCGGGTCTTCGTCGAGACGCCAGAGCGCGCGCGGCGAGAACGGCGGGTACTTCAGCTCGGGGCGGTGGATGGTCGTGAGCTGCATCCAGTCGCCGAACCCGAGGCGGTACGCCGTCCGCATGATGCCGTCTTCGCCGACCTCGAAGTTCTCGGCGAGGATGTTGAGCACGCGCGCCGGCATCGCCGCGTCGACCTGCAGCAGCGAGATGGCGCCGTGGCGGAGCTGCTTCAGGCTGCGGTCCACCGTCTCGAGCAGGTCGTCGGCTTCGTCCTGCTCGATCTCGAGGTCGGCGTCGCGGATGACACGGAACAGGTGCGCGCTCTTCACCTGCGTCCCGGGGAAGAGCTCCTGCATGTTCGCGTGGATCACGTCCTCGACGAAGACGAACGTCTGCCCCGTGCCGCCCGCGATGTTCTCGGGAAGCTGCACGAAGCGCGGCAGCACGTCCGGCACCTTGACGCGCGCGAACTTCGTGCGGTTGCCGTGGCGCACCACCACCGCGAAGTTCTTGCTCAGATTCGAAATCAGCGGGAACGGATGCCCGGGGTCGAACGCCAGCGGCGTGAGCACCGGGTAGATCTCGCGGGTGAAGTGCGCGGCCAGGAACTCGCGCACCTGCGGCGTCCACGCGTCGGGTTCGAGCAGCGTGATGTGCTCCGCCGCGAGCAGTCCGCGCAGCTCGCTCCAGCACGCGGCCTGGTCGTCGATCTGCTTGCGCGCGCGCGTGCGCATCGCGTAGAGCTGCTGCTCGGTGTTGTAGCCGTCGGGCGCGACGTCCTCGATCCCCTCGCGCAGCTTCTTCAGCGTCGTCGCCACGCGAATCATGAAGAACTCGTCGAGGTTGGTGCCGACGATCGACAGGAACTTCACGCGCTCGAGCAGCGGGTGCGACGGGTCGGTCGCCTGCGCGAGCACGCGCTCGTCGAACTCGAGCCAGCTGAGCTCGCGGTTGATGTACAGCGCCGGATTCTTGAGATCGCTCGGGTCAATCTGCGTGTCGGCGGCGCGAGGCGGGATGACGCGGAGAACAGGCTTGACGCGCGTCGTCGCCCGTGTTCGCCGCTCGTTGCGCTGCCGCCGCTCGGCGGCAGCTACTGCGTCCGCTGGGGAGTCCATATCAACCCGGTGGGAAAATGAAAATGAGGCCGCGAATCATACCAGACTCATGTGACACGGTTGAGTTTCGCGGTTTTCCATCAGTCCCCCTCAAAACTCTGCAGGACGGATGCCGCTTTTTCGTGGCGATTTAGCCGCAGTTTTCGCCCTGATGGCGAATGGCCGTGCCTTTTTCCGGGCAACTCATGTCGTACGATTCGAACAATGCAGGCGATCACGGCCGCAAGGCTGAAACCGGGCGCGACGGTCGAGGACCTCGGCGCCGAGCGTATCGGGACCGAGACATCGGCGGCCGCCGGCGTCATTCGGGGGAAGGCGCTGATCTTCTGGGATCCGAAGCTGCCCGGCACGAAGTTCGGCCGGAAGCTCGACGCCATCGACACCGACCAGATCACGCCGGCCGCCGACTGCGTGTCGGAAAGCCTCGACACGCTCGACGAACGATGGAAGGCCGGATCGTTCCGCTACCTGATGCCCGACTTCCGCGAGCGGGTGCATCGCGGCGAGACATTTGTCGTCGCCGGCGACCGCTTCGCGATCGGTTCGTCGCGCGAGATGAGCCCGGCGGGCCTGAAGGGGGTCGCCGAGGAAGCCGGCCTCGAGATGGTGATCGTCTGCGGCAGCAACATGGGCGACATCTTCCGGCGCAACGCGCTCAACCTCGGACTGCAGGTCGTCCAGAGCCCCGAGGCCGTTGCCGACGCGCGCGACGGCGACGAGTTCGCATTCGATCCGTCGTCGCGGCAACTCACCAACGTCACCCAGGGCAGGACGTACGACCCGGTGCCGCTCACGCCGAAGGAAGACGAGATCCGCCGCACCGGCGGCATCTTCGCAGTCGGCCGCCGGGAATTTCGCGCCTCGGTCGAACGCGCACCGGCCGTCGAGTTTCCTCCGCCGGATCTCGCGCGGCGGATGACGACGACCGAGCAGATCGTCTGGGCGCACCGGGTGGACAAGAGCCGCCGCGAGCTGCGGCCCGGCGACACACTGCAGGTCTACGCCGACCTGCTCCCCGCCTCCGACGGAACCGCGCCGTTTGCCATCCACACCTTCAACCAGATCACCGGCGGCGGCACCATCTACCCGCGGGAGGCTGCCATCGCCAACGATCACTTCGTCTTCACCGGACGCGACGACGACGAGCGCCAGACGGCGATCGGGCGCGCGTTCGCGAAGGAGCACGGGCTCGAGAAGCCGTACTACGCGACGCCGGGCGACGGCATCTTCCACTTCTATTTTCCGGAGCAGGGCCTGGTGGCGCCGGGACAGTTCATTCCCGGCGCCGACTCGCACAGCCGCGCGTACGGCGCGTACGGGGCGGTCGGCATCGGCGTCGGCTCGACCACGCTCGGCTTCGGATGGTCGACGGGCTACGTGTACTTCACGCTCGCGAAGGCGAGGCGTGTCACCTTCGCCGGCCGCCTGCAGCCGTGGGTGAGCGGCAAGGACATCGTCCTCGAGCTGCTCCGGCGATGGGGCGCGGAGCAGTCGCAGGGCATGTCGGTTGAATTCGTGGACGCGAACCGGCAGCTGCCGATTGCCTACCGCAACACGATCGCCAACATGATGGCGGAGGCCGAAGCGCTCAACGGCATCTTCGCGGCCGACGACACCACGTACGCGTGGTACGCGAGCAAGGGCGTCCGCGACCTGCCGTACCCGCGCATCGAGCCGGGCGCCGACGCGCGCTACGAGATCGACGAGACGCTGTCGCTCGCCGACGTGCAGCCGATGATCGCCAAGCCGTTCAGCCCGGGCAACGCATTCCCGGCGGGCGAGGTCGCGCGCGAGCACATCGAGTTCGACAAGGCGCTGATCGGCTCGTGCACCAACGGCAGCTACGACGACCTGCTCCAGGCGGCGCTCGTCATCTACAACGCCCGCGCCAGGGGCGTCCGCAAGGCCGCGCGCACCTTCGTCGTCTTTCCGGGCTCGGGCGGTGTCGCGAAGCAGATCGAGCAGCCCGACCCGCGGCTGGACGGCGAGTCGATCGCCGAGGTGTTCCGGTCCGTCGGCGCAGAGATCCGCGCATCGTGGTGCGGGCCCTGTTTCGGCCAGGGCCCGGATGCGTTACAGAAGGGGGAGCGCGCGATCACGTCGTTCAACCGCAACTGGCAGAACCGCATGGGCGTCGGCGGCGAGGGCTACCTGGCGAGTCCGGCCGTCGTGGCCGCGTCCGCGCTCGCCGGCTACATGGCGCCGCCCTCAGAGCTCGGGCTCCAGTGGGACCCCGAGCAGTACGGAATCTGATGAGTGCACATCCATGGTGTTGAGGAGAGGAAACAGCGGCGATCCCGTCAAGGTGCTGCAGCGCGGCCTGAACAAGCTCGGCGCGATGCTGCTGGTCGACGGTGACTATGGCAAAGGCACGGAAGCCGCCGTCGCGGACGCGCGCGAGACGCTCGCGATGCCCGGACCAGCCGATGTCGCAGACGACGCGTTGCAGGCGGCGGTGGCGGCGATCCCGGATCCGTTTCCCCCGCTGACCGCCGCCGGCGTCACGTTCATCGCGCGACAGGAAGTCACCGACGCGGCGCGGTATCGCACGCGGTACCAGACGCCGTGCTGGCCCGGGAAGAGGAGTGGCATCACGATCGGCATCGGGTACGACTGTTCGTTTGTCGGAGCGGACCGGTTGCGCGCCGACTGGGGCGTCGCACTCGGCGCCGACGCGATTGCGCAACTGGCCGGCGTCGTGCGACAGGTCGGGTCCGACGCGCTGCTGGCGCAGGTGAGCGCCATCGCGGTTCCGCTCACGGCGGCGATGAAGGTCTTCACGACGTCCACGCTGCCGCGCTACCTCGCGGACGCGCGCAGGGCCTTTCCGCAGATTGACGACCTGCCGCCGGCGCGGCGCAGCGCGCTCGTCAGCCTCGTCTACAACCGCGGCGCGGGGCTGAAGGACCTGAACGTGCTGAAGGAGGACCGGAAAGAGATGCGCAACATCCGCGCGCTGCTCGCCGCGGGCGAGCTCGAGGGCGTCGCGGCGCAGTTCGAACTGATGACGCGGCTGTGGGATCCGGACAAGGAAAAAGGGCTGATTCAGCGCCGCCGGGACGAAGCGGCGCTCTGGAGGAACGGCTTCGCGGCGCTGAAGCTTGAGTGATAGAGTACCGCCCTTGGCGCCATGAAGCCGGCCCTGTTCGCGTTCGCC
This sequence comes from Vicinamibacterales bacterium, assembly GCA_035635535.1. Classification (GTDB taxonomy): domain Bacteria; phylum Acidobacteriota; class Vicinamibacteria; order Vicinamibacterales; family UBA2999; genus Gp6-AA40. The sequence goes on from DASQAX010000059.1 coordinate 8,237, forward strand.
TGCGTCCTCACGGCGGCGGCCGCCACTGCACAGCAGGGAAGCACTGCACAGCAGGGAAGCACTGCGCAGCAGGGAACTGCTGCGCGGCAGGGAAGCGCTGCACCGCAGGCCCAGGATCCCCAACAGCCGACCTTCCGCACCGGCGTTGACGTCATCACCGTTGACGTCGGCGCTGTCGACGGCCGCGGCCAGCCGGTCACCGACCTCCACGGCCCCGAGTTCACGGTCAAGATCGACGGGCAGGTCCGGCGCGTCGTCAGCGCGGACCTGGTGAAGTACGACTACACGCCCGACGCCGGCATCACGCGCCGGCCTGCTCCGAAGCAGCAGGAGTTCGAGACGCTCTTCACGACGAACATCACGCAGCCCGAGGGGCGGATGATCATGATCGCCGTCGATCAGATGAACATCCGGCCGGGCGCGGCGCGGCCGATTCTCGACTCCGCGAAGCGCTTCCTCGACAGGCTCAACCCCGCCGATCGTGTCGCGTTCGTCTCCTATCCCGAGCCCGGCGTCGTCGTGGACTTCACCGGCGACCGCCAGCGTCTCCGCCTCGCGATGGAGAAGGTCATCGGGACGCAGTCGCGCTTCGTGGGGCGGCGCAACATCGGGCTCGTCGAGGCGATCGACATCGCGCAGAAGGGCGACGACCGGCGCATGCAGGAAGTGACCAACCGCGAGTGCCGCGGGCTGCTCGACATGGCGCTCGAGCAGTGCATGCGCGACATCGTGGACGAGTCGAACTCGATTCTCTGGACGACGAGGCGCGACACCGAGGCGTCGCTGCGCGGGCTGCGCGAGTGGCTGCAGCATCTCGGCGAGACCGAGGGGCAGAAGACGCTGATCCTCCTGTCCGAGGGGCTCGTCACCGACTCGCCGTCGGATCTCGAGGACGTCGTGCGCGCGGCGATGCGCGGCCGCATCGCGGTCAACGTGCTGCTGATGGACGTGCCGCGCTCCGACGCGACGCAGGGGCCGCTGCCGCCGACCTTCACCGAGGATCGCGAGCTCGAGATTCGCGGGCTGAACGACCTCGCCTCGCTCTCGCGCGGCTCGATCTTCCAGGTCGTCGGGACGGCGGACCGCGCGTTCGAGCGCCTCGCGTCCGAGATCTCGGCGTACTACCTGCTGAGCGTCGAGCAGGCGCCGGCGGACCGCGACGGCCGAAACCACCGCATCGACGTCTCCGTGTCGCGCCGCGGCGTGACCCTGCGGTCACGCCAGGCGTTCGTGCTCGACCCGACGGGCGGACGCAAGACGCCTGACGAATCGCTCGTCGAGTCGCTCCGGTCGCCGCTCGGCGTCGCCGGCGTGCCGCTGCGGCTGACGACGTTCATCTACCAGGACCCGAAAGCCAGCGGCAAGGTCCGTATCGTGATGGCGGCGGACGTCGGTCAGGCCGGGACGGCCTCCGGCCAGTACACGATGGGCTTCATCGTCGTGGACGACCAGGGCAAGGTCGTGGCGTCGCGCAGCGAGAAGTCGAAGCTCGAGCCGCTCGAGGCGCGGACCAACACGTCGCTCTCGTACCTCGATTCGGTCACGGTCGATCCAGGCGTCTACGAGGTGCGGCTCGCGGCGGTCGACGCGGACGGGCGTCACGGCAGCGTGGTCCGCGACGTCAACGCGTGGAAGATGGCCGGCGAGGAGTTCACCTTCGCCGATCTCGTCGTCAACCACGCGGCGACGGCGAGCACGGGGCTGCGTCCCGACGTCGAGCCGCACGTCGATGCCGACGGCGTGGCGGCATACATGGAGCTCTACGCCGCGTCGGAAGAGACCTTCAAGGACGTGAAGGTCGAGTTCGAGATCGCCGAAGACGACGCCGCGCCGGCGCTGCTGACGATGCCCGTGGAGCTGAAGCCGGGCGCGCAGCCGACGTGGCGCAACGCGCAGGGATTCATCGGCGCCGAGCCGCTGCCGTCGGGCCGGTACGTGACGCGCGCGAAGATCATGCGCGGCGGCAAGGTCGCCGCGGTGCTGGTGAGGCCGTTCATCCTCGAGCCGGCGCCCGCGTCGAAAGGCGGACCGATTGTCATCCCGGCCGCGTTCGCGCGCGTCGCGACCTTCGATCGCAGCGCCGTGCTGCAGCCGGCGCTCGTCAACGGGATGCTCGATTCGATCGCAGCCACGTCGCCGTCGCTCAAGAGCGCCATGACCGAGGCGCGCGCGGGGCGCTACGGTCCCGCGGCGCTCGAGGCGTTGAGTGCAGGCGATCAGCAGACGGCCGCGTTTCTGAAGGGGCTGGATCTCTACACGAAGGGCCAGCTGCCCCAGGCCGCCATTCAGTTGAACATCGCCGCCGGCCCGCGGCGCGAGTTCTATCCGGCCGCCTTTTTCCTCGGGGCGTCCTTCGCTGGACTCAGCAGGGATCAGGACGCAGCGGGTGTCTGGCAGATGGCGCTCGGCGCCGAGCAGCGCCCGCCGATCGCGTACACGCTGCTGGCCGACGCCCGCATGCGCGGCGGCCAGATCGACGCCGTCATCACCGTCCTGAAGCCCGCCTACGCGCAGCGTCCGGCCGACGACGAGGTCGGCAAGCGGCTCGCGATTGCCTACCTGGTGACCGCGGCGTTCTCGGAGGCGCTCCCGATTCTCGACAGCTACCTCACCCGCCACCCGGCCGACGGCGACGCGCTCTTCGCCGCCGTGCTCGCGCAGTATCAGATCGCGACGGCCACCGGCGCGGAGCTCTCCGCCGCCGATCGCGCGAAGCTGCTCAAGTACGGCCGCGCGTATAAAGGCCCGCAGGAACCGTTGCTGGCCAAGTACCTCTCGTCGATGGGGGTCAATCGCTAGCTCCGCCTTACGCTCGCGCCGCTGCGACGTCGTAACTCCCGGCCTCCGTGTCACCGTGGCGTGCGGGAGCTGTCGAACGCTTTGCAAAGCGGCGTCTGTAATACCCGATCCAAACCGCGGTCACAGGCGTGCCGATGATCGACGGCGCGAGCCACACGATCATCGACCCGCGCGGCGCGCCGACGAGCGCCGCGTTGGTCACGAGAAACGCGGTGGTGGCGGCGATGCAGGCGCCGAGCATCGCGGACATATGCCGGAGCCACCAGTGCATGCGACAGGTCGGCGGGCGCAGCCAGTACCAGAGGCCCTGCACGCCCGCCACGAGGCCGATCCCCGAGAACGCGACGAACAGCGCGCGCGACGTCGCGATGCCGTAGACGGCCATGGCGACCGACGTGACCGTCAGGAGCGCCGCGAGGCCGACGTCCCACGGGTGCACGTGGGGGCCGGTGCGGTCCTTCATTCGAAGCGCGCGGATCCCGACCGACACGGCGTTGCCGGTGAGGATTGCGACGTAAAAGAGAAACAGCGCGAAGGCCTTTGCCTCGGGGCGCGGGTCGAAGAAGTAGCGCGCCGCAGAGAGCATGAGCGCGGTGACGGAGACGACGGTCATCCCGCCGACGAACACCCAGCCGCTTCGGCGATGGGTGCGGCCGCCCTTCCGGGCGACGAGCGGGATGAACATCGAGAGGAGCGCGGCAGATCCGCCGGCGATGTGCAGGTAGAGAATCATCTTGAGCATGCCGCCGATTCTGCGCGTTCCCAGGCGGCGGCGCATGTGCCGCAGGTCACGGCCGCGATCCATGACTTCCGGCACACCCGCGCGCGCCGGCCTCCCCATACAATGCCGGCATGAAGCCGACTGACTGGCTGACGGCGGCCGGGCTCGTCACGTGGCTGGCCAGCGGTATCCCGTCGGCGCTGGCCATTGCCGGAGGACGCCTCACCGGCGTCGACGCCGTCGCGTGGCTCGTCGCGTTCGCGGCCTTCGGCATCGCCTTCAGCCTGATCTGCTTCCGGCGGTCGCGCGGCGTCCAGTTCGAACGTGCGCTCGTGCTGACGCAGTCGATTGCCGGCGCCGTGATGGTCGTCGTCTCGCGCGACGGCATCGCGGGAGCGACGCTGGTCGTCGCGGCGGCGCAGTTCGCCGGACTGGTCCCGTCACGCGTCGCGGGCGTGTGGATCGGGTTGCAGACGGCGGTGATCGCGGCCAGGTTCTGGTGGCTCGACGGCCCCGTGAGCGCGCTGATCGTGGGCGGCGCGTATCTTGGCTTCCAGATGTTTGCCATGGCGACCTCGACGCTCGAGCGGGGCGAGCGGATGGCGCGCGAGCAGCTGGCGCGCGCCAACGCCGAGCTGCACGCCACTCGCGCGCTGCTGGCCGAAGACAGCCGCGTCGCCGAACGGCTGCGCATCTCGCGCGACCTGCACGACACGCTCGGCCACCATCTCACCGCGCTCAGCCTTCAGCTCGAGGTCGCATCGCGGCTGGCGTCGGGCCCGGCGGCCGATCGCGTCGCCGAGGCGCACGCGATCACGCGCCTGCTGCTCGGCGACGTGCGCGACGTCGTCAGCCGTCTCCGGGAGAGCAGCCGTTTCGATCTGGCTGCCGCGATTCGATCCCTGGCGGATGCCACGACCGGGCTCCAGGTGCACGTGGACGCGGCTGACGTGACCATCGACGATCCGCTCCAGGCGCACGCGATCCTGCGGTGCGTCCAGGAAGTCATCACCAACGCCATGCGTCATGCGCAGGCGAGGAACCTCTGGATTTCCGTGCAGCGCCGCGACGACGGCATCGCCTTGACCGCGCGCGACGATGGGCGCGGCGTGGACGCGGTCACGTGGGGCAACGGCCTGCGCGGCATGCGCGAGCGGTTCGAGGAGCTCTCGGGACGCGTCGACTTCTCGTCCAGGCCGGGGGCCGGCTTCGAGGTGCAGGCGTTCGTGCCGAAATGATCCGTGTCGTGCTCGTCGACGACCAGACGCTCGTCCGCCGCGGCGTCCGCGCGCTGCTGGAGCTCGCGGGCGACATCGCGATCGTCGGCGAGGCGGAGGACGGCGTGGCGGGCGCGGCGATGATTCGCCGCGAGCGGCCGGACGTGGTGCTGCTCGACGTGCGGATGCCGAAGGCAGGCGGCCTCGACCTGCTGCGCGACCTTCGCGCGTCGGGCGAGCTGCCGCCGACGATCCTCCTGACGACGTTCGACGACGATGACGCGCTGCTGGAAGGGGTGAAGGCGGGCGCGCGCGGATACCTGCTGAAGGACGTCTCGCTCGAGCAGCTGACGGGCGCCATTCGTGCGGTGGCGGCGGGCGAGACGCTGATCCGTCCAGCGGTCACCGAACGCGTCCTCCGCGGCCTCGAGCACGTGCGGCGCGACTTCGACGCGCTCGATCCGCCCGACCCGCTGACGAAACGCGAGACCGAGATTCTTCGACTGATGGCCGGCGGCTACAGCAACCGCGAAATCGCCGACGCGCTCGGCACCGCGGAGGGGACGATCAAGAACCACGCGTCCAGCATCCTCTCGAAGCTCGGCGTCCGCGACCGCACGCGCGCGGTGCTCAAGGCGCTGGAGAGGGGCTACATCTGAACCCTCGAAGCACCGGGTCCTTCGTCCACGGTGTGAACTACCCCTGGTCCACGGACGGGCAGACGATCTTCTACGGCCTGGACTTCGGCAGCAACGTCTGGGGATCACATCTGGGCGTGTCCACTCGCCGCGCGGCGATCGAGCGCGATTTCGACGAGATGGCGCGCCTCGGCTTCGTCGTCGCACGCTGGTTCGTCTTCTGCGACGGCCGCGCGGGCATCGTCTACGACGACCGGAGCCTGCCGGCTGGTCTGGACGAGGAGTTCTTCGCCGACGTGGATGTCGGCCTCGAGATCGCGCGCGGCGCCGGCATCCGCGTCGATTTCGTGCTGTTCGATCATCACTGGCTGTTTCGCGGCATCCGTCACACGCTCGCGGACCCCGTCAGCGGTGATTTGCTCGAAGCGCGCCTGCCGGAGGGGCGCGCGCGCATCCTGTTGACGCAGGAAGGACACGACGCGCTGTTCGGCCGGGTGATCGAGCCGTTCGTTCGCCGCTACGCCGCTGGAGGCACCCGTGCCGACCTCTGCGAGCAGATCTTCGCGTTCGAGTTCATGAACGAGCCCGATTTCGTCGTGGACGAGTGGGACCGCGACCGGAGCCCTCGCGTCAGGCGCGCGCTGCCGTTCGAGGCGCTGGCCGCGGCGATATCGCGGCTCAGCGACCTCGTCCATCGCCACTCGGCGGCGATCGTCACGCTCGGAGGCGCGAGGGCGGACAACCTGTGGGCGTGGGACGCCGACGCGCTCGGCCTCGACCTGCTGCAACTGCACGCGTATCCGGATTCACCGCATCCAGGGGACGTCGATGTCTTCAGCACGCCCGCTCGAGCGCTCGACGTGCGGCGCGAGGTCGTCCTCGGCGAGTTCCGATCGAGCGCCCCCCTCGACGAGTCGCTCGAGAGCGCGCTCGCCGGCGGCTACGCGGGCGCGTGGCCATGGAGCTTCAGCGGCACGGATACGCACGGGCGGCTGCCGGGGGACGCGCTGAAGCGATTCGGCGAGCGGCATCCCGACCTGGTGAATCCGCGCTTCTCGCCGTCATAATTCTTCGCGCATGAAACTGCCGCATCCCGTGATCCTCCTCGTCGCGGGCGTCGCCGTGTGCGCCGTGCTGACCTGGATTCTGCCCGCCGGCGAATACGACCGTCGTGACGACGCCGCGACCGGCCGCAGCGTCGTCGTCGCCGGAACCTATCACCGCGTCGATCCGGCGCCTGTCGGTCCATTTGGCGCCGCCGTGGCAATCCCGCGCGGGTTCGTCGAAGCCGCCGATGTGATCGGCGTCGTGCTGTTTGTCGGCGCCGCGTGGATCGTGGTCGATCGCGTCGGGACGCTCGGCCGGCTGATCGCCGCGCTCGTCGGCGCGTTCGGCAGCCGCGGCCTGATCGCGATTCCCGTCGTCTCGCTCTTCTTCGCGACGATGGGCGCGCTCGAGAACATGCAGGAGGAGATCATCCCGCTCGTCCCGGCGCTGCTGCTGCTCGGGCGGGGGCTCGGCGTCGATGCGGTGTCGGTGGTCGCGATGAGCACGGGGGCGGCCGCGATCGGCAGCGCGTTCGGGCCGACCAACCCCTTCCAGGCGGGCATTGCGATGAAGCTGGCGCAGCTGCCGCCGATGTCGGCCGCAGGACTGCGGTGGACGACGTTCGCCGCGGCGCTTTCGTTGTGGGTGGCGTGGACGATGTGGCATGCGGCGCGGAGCCGCAATAGGGATCAGGGATCAGGGATCAGGGATCAAGAACGCGGGTCCGAACAGCTTTTGATCCCCGATCCCCGATCCCGGATCCCTACTGCGAAAGACTTCGCCATCCTCCTCATCGCCGTCGCGCCCATCGCTGCATACGTCTACGGCTCCGTTGCGCTCGGGTGGGGTTTCAACGAGCTCTCGGGCGGATTTCTCGTCGCCGGGTGCATCGCGGGGCTGCTCGGCGGCCTCGGCGTCACGGGGACGACGGCCGCGTTTCTCGAGGGGATGCAGGCGATGCTTCCGGCCGCGATCCTGATTGGCGCCGCGCGTGCGCTGTCGCTCGTCCTCACCGACGGCCACGTCACCGACACGATTCTCAACGGGCTCGCGACACCGCTGTCGCGCGCGCCCGCGGCGCTCGCGTCGCTGTTGATGATCCCGTTCCATTCCATCGTGCACGTCGCGGTGCCGAGCGTCAGCGGCCAGGCGGTGCTCACGATGCCGATCCTCGTGCCGCTGTCGGACCTGCTCGGCATCTCGCGGCAGGCGACGGTGCTCGCGTATCAGACCGGCGCGGGGTTGACGGAGCTGCTGACGCCGACCAACGGCGGACTGATGGCGGTGCTGCTCGCGGCAGGCGTCCCGTTCCCGCGCTGGATTACATTCGCCATCGTCGGCGTGCTGCTCGCGCTCGCCGTCGGCGTGGTGGGGATTATCGCGGTGCTCGCCGGATAGGGCGTGTAGGGCGGGTCCTTTCGCTTCGCCGATGTAGGGCGGGTCCTTTCGCTTCGCCGATGTAGGGCGGGTCCTTTCGGACCCGCCAGTTCAATGGGGCGCTTTCGAAAGACTGATCAGATTCGCGAACTGCCGGTATGCGCCAGGCACGCCCGCCGGCAGCTGCCGGAACCAGGAGTACGCGGTGTAGACGTAGCGCCCCTTGCCGACCTCGGCATACACCTCGGCGCCGCGCACCGGCGGCTCGCCCGGGTCGGCGCATTCGAGCAGCGGCACGTAGCGCGCGTCGAAC
>DASQAX010000060.1:0-3648 GCA_035635535.1 Vicinamibacterales bacterium
GCCCATCCTCGAGCGGGCGGCCCGACACGTAGTGGAGGCCGCCTAGTTGCGCACTCGCTACGGCATTTCGCCCTGGATCGACCTCACCCCCGGCGCCCGCGTCCCCGATTACTCGCGGCTCCGTGGCCCACACACCACGCAGGTCGTCATCGTCGGCGGCGGCCTGACCGGCTGCGCGACCGCGTATGCCTGCGCGCTTGCGGGGGTCAAGACGATGGTGATCGAAGCGGATCGCGTCGGGCGCGGCAGCGCCGGCCGCAGCGCGGGGCTGCTGCTGCCGGAGCCGGGACCGTCCTTCCGCGACATCGAGCAGGCGCACGGGCTTCGCGCGGCGCGCGCCGGCTTCGAAAGCTGGCGCCGCGCCTCGCTCGAAGGCGCCGCGCTGCTGCGGCGGCTGAACATCAAATGCGGTCTCGAGTCGGTGACACCGCTCGTCGTCGCCAACCGTGACGATGAGAGGATGCTGCGGCGTGAATTCGACGCGCGGGCGAAGGGCGGCGCCGGCGGAACGTGGTTGACGCGCGCGCTGCTGGGCAAGCTGACGGCGCCCGAGTCGCCGGCCGCGATCCGGATGCGCGACGCCTTCAGCCTGGACCCGTATCGCGCCTGCCTGGGATTGTCGGCCGCTGCCGCCTCGAGGGGCGCGATGATTTTCGAGCGCTCGCAGGTGAAGAAGGTGACGTTCACGCGCAGGCATGTCGACGTGATCCTCGAGAGCGGACAGGTGCGCGCGTCAACGGTGATCGTCGCGACGGGAACCGCAAGCCTCGAGTTCCGGCAGCTGCGCCGTCATTTCAAGCGGCGCGAAAGCTACCTCGTGCTCACCGAACCGCTGCCCCCGGCCATCCGGAAACAGATCGGCAGACGCGACACGACGTTCAGCGACACCCGGCGTCCGCATCATCGCGTGCGCTTCACGGCGGACGATCGCGTCCTGGTCGGCGGCGCCACGCAGGACGAAACGCCGGAGCGGAAGCGGCCGTCGATTCTCGTCCAGCGCACGGGTCAGCTGATGTACGAGCTGCTCACGATGTTCCCGGCGATTTCGGGGTTGATGCCGGAGTACGGGTGGGAGGTGCTCTCCGGCGAGACCGCCGACGGCCTCATGTACATCGGCCCGCACCGCAACTACCCGCATCACCTCTTCGCGCTCGGCGGCGGCGGCGATTCGGTGACCGGCGCGTTTCTCGCGGCACGCATCCTCCTCCGCGCGGTGCAGGGCGCGGCGGAGAAGGACGATGCCATCTGGGCGTTCACCCGGTAGGCGAGGGTGAGGCCAATGGAACAGGTCGATCTTCTGGTGTTCGGGCCACATCCAGACGATCTCGAAATCGGTGCGGGCGGGACCGTTGCGAAGCATGCGGCGATGGGGCTGCGTGTCGGCCTCTGCGACCTCACCGCCGGCGAGATGGGCAGCAACGGGACCGTCGAAGAACGGCTCGCCGAGGCAGAGGACGCGCGCACGGTGCTCGGCGCCGCGTGGCGGACGAACCTGCGCTGGCCCGATCGCGCGATCGGTTCCGCGCCCGGACATGCGCTGGCCGCCACGGAGCTGATCCGCAGCGTTCGCCCGAAGGCGATCGCGCTGCCGTACTGGTCGGATCGTCATCCCGATCACGTGGCGGCGAGCACGGTGCTCACCGAGGCGATCTTCAACGCGGGCCTTCGGCGCTTTCGCGCGCAGGGCGAACCGTGGAAACCCGAGATGACGTCCTACTACTTCATCAACGAATCGACGCAGCCGTCATTCGTCGTCGACGTGACCGCCCACTACGAGACCAAGCGGCGCGCGCTCGCGTGCCATGCCAGCCAGTTCCGGCCGCCGACGGCCGGCGGCGTCCAGACGCGGCTGACGTCGCCGCGCTTCATGACGCTCATCGAGAGCCGGGACGCGCAGTTCGGCGTCCTCGCCGGCGTCGACTTCGCTGAAGGGTTCGTCATCCGGGAGCCTGTCCTCCGGCCCCATCTGCTTCGCGAGTGGCGGGTCCAAAAGGACCCGCCCTCCACCGGCGAGAGCAAATCGTGAACATCGGCATCATCTGCTACGCCTCCGTCGGCGGCAGCGGCATCGTCGCCACCGAGCTCGGCAAGGCCCTGGCACGGCGCGGTCATCAGGTTCATTTCATCAGCACCGAAACGCCGTTCCGGCTCGGCGAGTTCCAGGCAGGCCTGTCGTTTCACCAGGTGCTCACGCCGACGTATCCGCTCTTCAGGGAGCCGCAGTACCTGCTGTCGCTGTCGAACAAGATCGTCCAGGTCGCGCGCGAGTTCAGGCTCGACGTCATCCACGCGCACTACGCCATCCCGCACGCGACGGCCGGCTTCCTCTCGCGCCAGGTCGTCGGCGCGCACGGCGGCGCGTCGCCGCGCGTCGTCACCACCCTGCACGGCACCGACATCACGCTCGTCGGAAGCGATCCGTCGTACTCGGAGATTGTCGCGTTCTCGATCGATCAGTCGGATCTGGTCACCGCGGTCTCGAAGAGCCTGCGGACCTCGACCTACGAACAGCTCGGGGTGAACCGGGACATCCGGGTGATTCCGAACTTCCTGGACTGCTCGATCCATCGCCGGCAGAACGTCCGCGACCTGCGGAAGCGGTACGTGGGCAAGGACGAAGACGCGAAGATTGTCATTCACGTCTCGAACTTCAGGCCGGTGAAACGGATCGACGCGGTGATGGGCGTGTTCAATCGCATCCGTCACCAGGTTCCGGCGCACCTCCTGCTCGTCGGCGACGGGCCTGAGCTCGGCACGGCATACCGGCTCGCGCGCGAGTTCGGCATCGCGCCGCTCGTGCACTCGCTCGGGGCGCAGGAGGAGGTCGTACGGCTGCTGTCGATCGCGGATCTGTTCCTGCTGCCATCCGCGCAGGAAAGCTTCGGTCTTGCGGCGCTCGAAGCGATGGCGTGCGAGGTGCCGGTCGTCGCGTCGCGCGTCGGCGGGCTTCCCGAGGTGATCGAGCACGGCATCAGCGGCTTCCTGCACGCGCCGGACGCGCTCGACGAGATGGCCGAGAGCGGCGTGATGCTGCTCACCGATCCCGCACGGCATAGCGCGGTGGCGCAGGCGGCCTGCGCGCGCGTCCGCAACGAGTTCTGCGCGGAGAAGATCGTCCCGATGTACGAGGAGTGCTACGAGTCGGTGGTTGGATAGTGGATAGTAGGTAGTGGTAGGTGGCATCCACCACCCACCACCCACTAACTGAACGGCACCAGCTTCTTGAACGTCGCCAGCACCCACCGGTAGCCATCCGGGTCCGTCACGGTCGCGGTCCGGTCTCCCCACGGCCGATCCTCCGCTTCCGATACGCCCGCTCCAGCCGCCCGCGCCTTGGTCAGCGCCTTGTCCACGTCGCCCACGTAGGTGTAGAGCGCCGGGGCGCCGCCGGTGGCGCTGGTGCCGTCGCCCTTGGGAATCAGCATCACGACCGAATCGCCGTGCCGCATCTCCGCATAGCGCGGCTGGCCGTCGACGCCCGGCAGGACGACGCCGCGTGTGAAGCCGAAGGTGCGCTCCAGGAAATCGATCGACGCGCGGACGTTGGCGACGGCCAGGTACGTGTTGACCGCCTGCATCTCGGGAGCGAGCCCGCTGCCGGTTGCTGCCGGCGTTTTCGCCGCGGGCGCCGTCTGTTTCCTCGACGGA
>DASQAX010000061.1:0-6952 GCA_035635535.1 Vicinamibacterales bacterium
CCCCATCTGGATCGCGCCTTATGTCCCGCGCGCCGGGTGAATAAAGTCTGCCTGCGGGAGGTCTAATGGGCGCCGGGCGACAGAATTACGAACGCCGGGGGTCCGTGATGGAGTGGGGCGTGTTTCACAGCCCATGGAGCAGGTCCCTCAAGGAGAGACCGCTCCACGCAAGCGCGGTGGCCAGAACCGCCACAATCAGCAGTACCGCACGGAACCAGAGGCCTGGTCGTTGACTCGGGGGCATGCCAGCCCCCTTGCAAATTCCGGGACCGGCGCTACGACGGAAGATGCCGGCCGAGGACGGGGATCAGCGCTTCGGCAAAGGCGACCGCGCCCGACTTCGCCGAATCCGGCGAGGTTCCCGGGTCACTGGACCACGCAATCATCACGACCGCGCCGTTGGTGCGATGGCGCGTGACCGCGTCCACGATCGTGTAGCCCTTGGCCCGGTAGATGTCGGGGACGATGCGGCCGTTGATGACATACCAGAAGATCACGCCGCGCGACCCGCCGGCGCCTTCGCGGACGACCTCGCTGACGTTGTAGCGCTCCGACCCCGTGTGCAGCGTGAGCGGCGATGCGGCGAGCCGCAGCGCGTCGCTCGCCTCGCCGGAGAGCTCCTTCCCCTGCGACTGCCGGTTGTAATAGCCGACATACAGCTGCACGTGCGACTGCGACAGGTTTCGGTACGAGCGGACGATCTCGTCGTCGGCGGCCGCGAACCGGCGCTCGCCGTCGGCGGTCGGATAGCCGCCGACCAGCGCGTCGTCGAGGGCGGGCAATGGAACCGCCGCGATCGGTGAAAGCACGTCCAGCGTCCAGTCGCCCACACGGTTGTCGAGCGTCGCCAGGCCGTTGCTCAACTTCACTTCCGACTGCGTGGCGGACAGGCGAATGGCGCCGCCGAGCAGCAGCGTGCAGATCAGCGCAGCGTCGATCGCCAGGCGTCGGCGAACGGAAGCCGACACGGCTGCCGGGCGCGCGTCGCCCCCGTCGGTCTCACGCGAAGGCCGTGAGAGGACGGAGAAAAAGGCGCCGATGAGGAGGTACCCGAGCGAGGACACGCCAAGGCCCTCGAGCAGGTGATAGGAGCTGTTCGGGTTCCCGTCACCGAGCCCCTTCAGCGCCAGCCATCCGACCAGCGCGATGCGCATCCCGTTGCCAAGGTAGCTGACGACCACTGAAAACACGATCAAGGCGATGCGCCGCGCCGTCGAGTCGAGCCACACGTAGGCGGCCGGCACGACCATCGCGGTCAGCGCGATCAGCTGATTCACGCCGCTGCATTCACGCAGCACGGCAAGCGTGCGCGACGACAGCACGATGTCGGTGTTCTGCAGCAGCGCCGGGATGCCGGCCAGGTGCAGCATCGACGCGGCGATCCGCGCGGAGAGCAGCCGGCTGGGCTCCTGCAGCCGGTCGATCGGATAGCTCCAGATCGGCACCATCAGCAGCAGGTAGGCCAGCGTGAACCAGTGGATCCGGACGGCGTCGCGGCCGGCGACGATCAGCACGACGCCGGTGAGCGTGACCACGAAGGATGCCTGCTCGATGCTGAGGAGACCTCCGAGCCGGCCGCCGACGAGCAGCGCGATGCCGACGAGTATCACCGGGACGCCGAGCATGTAGTCCGGCGATCCGAGCGTCACCGGATGGCGCCGCGCGGTGGTCCACGCGACGTACGCGGCCACGAAGGGGACCGCGAATCCGTACGAGTACAGGTAATTCGTCGACCAGACCGTCACGAGCGACGCCAGCACGCCTCCGTAGCAGAGGAGGAGTGCGGCGATGCCGACAACGGCGGCGGCGAGCACGCGGGGAGATGGGTTCGGCGTCACGATCCTCTGTATCGCGGGCCTCACAGGCCCGCGAGCACCTTGGAGGCGTCCGCCGCCCCGTCGAAATTCGAGCCGAGCCTGAGCGCGGCCTGGAGGATCGTCTTCGCCCGCGTCGCGTCGCCATTGCGCGCGTAGGCGAGTCCCAGGTGATATTGGAACGAAGGATTCTTCGGCTCGCGGTCGACGGCGCGCTGCAGCGTGCTGATCGAGAGCCCGTACAGCTCCTTCTTCAAGTAGATCCATCCGAGCGTGTCGGCGGCCTCGGCGGAATCGGGCATCGTCGCCTGCGCGGTCTGCGCGAGCTGGAGCGCGATGTCGAGGTTGCCGCCGTTCTCGGCGTAGATCCACGCCAGGTTGTTCGCGGCGATCGAAGACTTCGGATCGATCGCCAGGACCTGCTCGAACGCGTGCTTCGCGTCGTTGGTGCGGTTCTGCAGCTCGTAGATCAGCCCGACCATCGTCAGCGAGGTGAGGGGCCTCGTCTCCCGCGTCACCCGCCGTTCGAATTCGCGCCGCGCGTCGTCCAGGCGTTTCTGCTGGAGGTATGTCTGGCCGAGGAACGAGTACGCGTCGAGCGTATTCGGATCGGCGTCGATGGCGCGGCTCAGCAGCTTCTCGGCCTCGGCGAACTTTCCGACCATCAGGTTGGTGCGGCCGGCGAGCGTCAGCAGACCCGCGTTGGCCGGCGCCTTGTCGACGAATTCACCCAGGCGCGCGAGCGCCTCGTCCTTGCGTCCGGCGGCCAGGTCCTGTGCGACGACGCCCGAGATGGCGTCGATCTGCAGGGCGTCGAGCTTCAACGCCCGCTGGAACTCCGCGGTCGCCTTCGCCGCATTCTTCTTCGCGAGGTTGAGCCAGCCGAGTTGCGCGTGCGCGATGGCCGAATCGGGAACCGCCTCGAGGACGTCCTTGAGAATCGTTTCCGCCTGCAGCAGATCGCCCCGGGCGATCAGGCCGCGGGCGAGCAGAATCCGCGCGTCGAGCCGGCGCGGGTCGGTCGCGACCGCCGAGCCCGCGAGCGTGACCGCGGTGTCGGTCGCGCCGGTCTGCAGGTGCAGCTTCGAGAGCTCGACCTGCGCGCCCGCGGCGCGGGGATTGAGCTTCATGACCTCGTTGAACGATTCCTTGGCTTCGTCCCACCTGGCTATCGCCGCGAGTATCTTGCCCCTCGCGAAGTACGCCGGCGCGGACGAGGGGTCCGCCTTGATGGCGCCGTTGGTCCGCTCGAGCGCCGCGTCGTAGTGCTTGCCGTCGAACAGCATGCTCGCCTTGACGAGCAGGGCGTCGACCTGCTGCGGCTTTTCTTTCAGGATCGCGTCGATGGCGCCGGCCGCGGCGTCGGCGCGTCCGGCGGAGTAGTCGAGGGTCGCCAGCCGGACCTTCGCGGTCGTGCCGACCTCCTTGTCGCCGACCAGCTTCTTCAGGACTTCCGCGGCCTCGGGCAGCCGCGACGCCCCGAGGTAGTACTCCGCGAGCGCAAGACGGGCACGGCTCGAGCCGTCCGCTTCCACCGCCGCCTGGAAGTACTTCTCAGCCTTCTCCGGCCGGTTCGTCGACTGGTAGAACGCCGACGCAAAGCGATTGACGACGACGTCGCGCGGCGCGAGCTCGAGCGCGCGCTGCATGTGCGTCTCCGCTTCAGGGGCGCGCGACGTCAGCCAGTAGAACTGCGCGAGCGCCAGCTGCGAGGGAACCGAGTTCGGCGCCTTGTCCACGGCCTGCTTGTATGTCGCCTCGGCGTCCTTGAGCTTGCCGGCGCCGAGCTCGAGCGTCGCCAGGTTCGTGTACGTGCCCGCGCGCGTCGGGTCGAGACGGACCGCCTCCTCGAGCTGCTCGACCGCGCCGTCGAGGTCCTTCAGACCGGCGAGCGCGTTGCCGAGCGCGATGGTCGCGCGAAGTTCGTGAGGATTGCGGTCAAGCACCTTCTTCGCCCGGTCCTGGGCGTCCGCGAACCGACCGCTCAGGAGGAGCAGGTTCGAGGCCTGCAGCTGCGCCTCGATGTCCTCGGGCATCAGGTCGGCGGCGCGAACGGATTCCGCGAGCGCGCGCGTGCCGTCGCCGAAGCGGATGTACGCGCTGGCGAGCTTGAAGCGCGCCTCGCCGAAGTGATCGTCTTCCTGGATGGCGCTCCGGTACTGGATGATGGCGTCCGCGTACTTGTGCTGCGCCACGTACGCGTCGCCGCTCGAGAGGTACTGCCGTTTCAGCGCTTCCGAATCGTGGCTGCACCCGGCCGCGGCGAGTACGGCGGTCAGCGCCAGAGCTGCGCTCCGAAATGTGGCGACGGATCGATGAACTGTCATGACGTTCCTCGTGATTCCTCGCGTCTGGATTGACTGAGGGTGCGCGGGGATTCGAACGCTGCGCAAGCCGGGCGAGGCTCGATGCCCCCTCATTCCGGGGGTGCGAGCCTCACACCGGCTGGCGAGCAACTGAAGATCAGTGAGGAGACTTCCTGCTACCAATTCAAGGACGAGTCAGCTTGTAGCGGCGGCGCGCTCCAGCCAATCCGAACAGCCCGGTCGAAATCAGCATCAGCGATGCCGGTTCCGGCGTCGGGTTCACCAACGCCTGGTTGGCCATCGTCTGCGTCGACTGCGTGAAGTTGATGTCACCGGCGCCGGTGAAATCGAGGATCACCTGGGTGAACAGCGAATACGTCGGATCGGTGTTCTCGAACGTGGCGGCGGAGTCGCCGCCGAAGCCCACCATCGCGTTAGCCGTGTGATTGAACTGCTGCACTCCCGTCGCGGTGCCCACGTTCGCGCCGATCGCCGGCAGCGCGCCGACCGTCGGCTGATCGACGGGCGAGAGATTCGGCACGGCATCGCCGTTGGCGGCCCACGAGTTGGTGGTCAGGCTGACCTGGGAACCGGCGCCGCACGCCGTTGCCCCGCCGAAGGGGGGACCGCCGCAGAACGTCCCGGTGATGTTCGTCGAGACGGCCAGACTCTGGGGGTTGCCAGCGGTCGCGCCCGCATAGCCCGTGTCCTCCAGCGTCAGGCGCACTTTGGCGGAACCCGTTGTCGTCATGTTGAACGACTGCAGATAGAGCTCTCCGAGCACTCCTTCCGCGTTCGGGAGCACCGGCTTGGAGATGCCGAACGTCAAGCTCCACGAGACGCTGCTGTTCAACGGCATCAAGGTGACCTGGATCATCCCAGTGTCGCCGTTCTCATCACCGAGACCGCCGTCGGTCACGACGACCCCAATCGGGTTGAGAGGGTCAGAAATGTCCTCGACGCGCAGCCGGAATCCCGCTGCGCTGGCGTCGGCAGCGATCAACGCCGCCATCAAGAACGCTCCGACCAGAACCATCATTCGTCGAAACCGCATGCCCCGCCTCCTCCGAATTTCTGTGAACGACCAATCGTCGATGGTCTGACGACGCCCTGACCTTCGCGGAACAGTTGAGCAATCTCACTGCCGCGAAGCCCGGCAGGAGGCGCAAAGTGCAGGCGCGGCCCGTAACCTGTTGTTGATGTGTGGGTTGGCAGGTCGCACCACCCAGCCTGGCAACGACGGTTTTGCCTGTGCCGGGGGTTTGTCGCCGCGAACCGGGATTTCGCTCTGCCATGCCGGAACCTTGAGCAATTCACGATGCCGCTACGGAGACTTTTGAGCCGGGTCAACCCGCAGCCGAAGGAGCTGCACGGGCGACCCGGCAAATTGGTGTGCACTCACGAGCAGATCGCCGGCGGAATCGACCGCAAGCGCCACCGGCGCCAGCCCGCCCAGCGAGACGTAGTCGATGCCGATGACCGCCGGAGCGGCCCCGGTCGTCATCCTGGCGACGTAGAGCGCCGGCGGTGCGGTCCCGAGGACGACCACGCGGGTTTCACCGGGATCCGCGGACGTGACGGGGAGCGGCGCCACCTGCGTGATGCCACCCGTCAGCGGAACCCGCTGGACACCCTGCACCGGGACGCTTGCCGGCGCGAACGTTTCTGAAACCTGCAACGGGACGACGGACAGCTGCGACGCGGCGGATGCCGCCGATGCCAGCAGCAGGTGTGCGCTGTCGACCCAGGCGAACGAGGCCGGCCGCGAGGAGCCGACGGCCAGGATCGGCGAGTGCGCACGCTCGTAACCCGCCGCGGCCCCTTCGCGCGTCAATCGCAGCACGACCCCGTCGTACGGTCCGGCACCACGCCGGTCGTCCGCGGAAGGAAGCGCGAGATAGAGACGGCGATCCGGACCGGCGGAGATCGCTGGCGGTCCCTGTGCCGCCGGCAAGTCGGCCGCGATCGTCGCCGGCTCGCCAAAGCGGCCGGCGAGCTCGCGGAAGCGCACGACGCTGGTCGTCGCGCGACCGTCATCCCCGGAAGCCACGAGCGCCGCGTACACGTAATGGTTGGTCAGGAAATCCGGGTCGACGGCGATGTCCGCGACGTCCGCCGCTGCATGACGCGCATCAATCGGGAGGCGCTCGCGATCGCCTCCAGGCAGCACCTGCGCGACCCCGCCTGACGACAGCGCCAGGAGCCGGGAATCCGGCAGGGCCGCGAGCCGCCGGACGTCACCGACATCACCACTGACCGTCGATATCGCGAAGCATGTCGACACCAGCCGCGCGCAGGCGACGTCGGGCACGGCGGATGCCGCATCCGGGGACGCGGCCGGGACCTCGCCGGCGGCCGACGTGATCGGCGGTCGCGTGGTTCCGAATATGGTGGTGGCCGTCGCGGTGGTGTTCACGATCAACTGTTCTGAACGGGCGCTCTCGAGACCGGTGGTGCGATCGAGCGCCGACATCTCCAGCACGTGGCGGCCGGGCGCAAATACCGGAAGCGGCGCCAGGCAGTCGAACGCGGGCGCGATGCCCATGCAACTGGTGCCCGAGAGCGGCGACCGGTTGCCGTCGACGAACAGGATGAAGTCGTAGTTCTGGACGATCGCCTGCGAGCCCGCGACCTGCGACCAGGAGAGCCGTTGCCCCGACGGATTCGGACCCGGTGAGCCGCCCGAGGACGGAGGGGGCGTGTTGCTGGAACAGGACGCCGTCGCGACGGCGATCAGAACCGCCAGCCGGCCTGCGCGCAGACGCCATTGCAGGCGCCGCACCGCAGGCAAGCGGGCCGGAGATCTAGCGGAACTCCTTGAACGGCAGCTGA
>DASQAX010000062.1:0-2226 GCA_035635535.1 Vicinamibacterales bacterium
CTTGCTCGCCGTGTCGGACAAGATCGTCGATACGCAGGCGAGCTATCGCGACGAAGTCTCGGAGGTGTGGTACGTCAACTCCGAAGGCACGTCGCTCTATCAGCTCCGGCCCGAGATCGTCGTTTCCGGCACCGCGATCGCCCGCCGCAACGGCAGCATCGAGAAGGGGCTCGAGTCCATCGGGCTGCGCAAAGGGTGGAACAGCGTGCAGGCGTTCGACAATCAGTTCCGCGTCGTCGCGCAGCGCGCCGTCGATCTACTCGAGGCGCCGCGCGTGCGCGGCGGCGCGTACCCCGTGATTCTCGACAACGAGCTGGCCGGCGTCTTCATCCACGAGGCGTTCGGGCACCTGTCCGAAGCCGATTTCGTGTACGAGAACCCGCAGGCGCGCGAGATGATGACGTTGGGCCGGCGCTTTGGGAAAGCGGTCCTGAACGTCGGCGACAACGGCGCCGCACCGGGGCTGCGCGGCACGCTGCCCTACGACGACGAGGGGACACCGACGCAGGACACGCCCCTGATCAAGGAGGGCATCCTGGTCGGCCGCCTGCACTCGCGCGAGACGGCGGCGAAGCTCGGCGAGCGTCCGACCGGTAACGCCCGCGCGATCTCATTCCGGCATCCGCCCATCGTGCGCATGACGAATACCTACATCGCACCCGGAAAGCAGGGCGTCGGGTTCAACGATCTCATCAGCGACATCAAGCTCGGCGTGTACGCGTGCGGCGCCTTCGGCGGCCAGACGATGCTCGAGAATTTTTCGTTCACCGCCGGGTGGGGCTACATGATTCGCGACGGCAAAGTTGCCGAGCTCGTGAAGGACGTCGTGCTGGCGGGCAATCTGTTTCAGACGCTCGATCGCATCGATCACATCGCCGGCGACTTCACCTGGAATCAGATGGGTGGCGGGTGTGGAAAGGGCGGCCAGTTCCCGCTGCCGGTGACCGAAGGGGCCCCGCACGTGCGCATCGAGGAAGCGCTCGTCGGCGGGGACGTATGATCGATCGCGTGCTCGACGGCGCCCGCGGCAAGGTGGACGCCGCCGACGCCCTGTGGCGCCGCGAGGAGCAGACCGCGGTGGCCTTCGAGTCGGGCCGGCTCAAGGCGGCGGGCATTTCGGAGGAAGCGGGACTGAACCTGCGCGTCCTCGCCGGTGGCCGCATGGGTGTCGCGGGGACGACCGCCGCCGCCCCGGACGCGAACGAGCTGGTCGCGCGGGCGCGTGCCTCCGCAGCGCTGGGAGAGATCGTCGACCTCGCCTTCCCGAAGGGCTCCGGTTCGCCGCTGCCCCCGATTCCGACGTTTTTCGACCGCACCGCCAACGCCTCACTCGACGACTTGATTCGCATGGGGCGGCTGCTCGTGGAGCGATTGGCGCGACCCGATTGCCAGATCAACGTCGCCGTGGAACGCGAAATCGCCGACACGGCCGTGGGCAACACCGCCGGCGCGCGCGGCGCGTATCGCGGCACCGGGATCGCCGTCACGGCTGACGTCACGCGCATCGCGGGGGACGACGTGCTGATGGTGTACGACCAGTACGTCGGCGCCGACATGCCGAGCGATGCCGATCTCGAGGCGTTGGTCCGCTCCGTCGAGACGCGTCTCACCGCGGCCCTCAGGATCGTCGCCCCGCCCGACGGTGCGCTGCCGGTCGTGTTCACGCCCGCCGGACTCGCGGCGGTGGTGCTGCCGCTGGAGCAGGCGCTGTCGGGGAAAACGGTGCTGCAGGGCAGCTCGCCGCTCGCCGGCAAGGTGGGTGAGACGCTGTTCGACGCGCGCCTCTCCATCGTCGATGATCCGCTCACGCCGGGACGCCCGGCCTCACGGCCGGTGGACGACGAGTGCGTGCCGTCGCGCGCGACAGGCCTCGTGGAGCGGGGCGTGGTCGGCCGCTTCGTCTACGATCTGGAAACCGCCGCGCGCGCCAAGACGCAGAGCACCGGCAACGGGCGGCGCGGCGTGTTTGGGAAGCCGCACATCGGCTACACCAACGTGGTGTTTCGGATGACGGACGGGACACATGCCGGGTCCGAGTCCCACGCGTTAGGCGGGGGATTGATCGCCGACATGGACGACGGACTGATCGTCGATGATTTGATCGGCGTCGGGCAGGGCAACGTGATCAGCGGCGCCTTCAGCCATCCGGTGGGGCTCGCGTATCGCGTGCAGCGCGGCGAAGTGACCGGGCGCGTGAAAGATGCCGCAGTTGCCGGGAACGCCTAC